>JBKCGW010000238.1:0-3432 GCA_046303175.1 Flavobacteriales bacterium | reverse complement strand
GTGGTACTTCGTCGCCCATGAGCATCGAGAAGATGTGGTCGCACGCAGCGGCATTTTCGATGGTTACCTGACGAAGGGTGCGCTGTGCCGGATTCATAGTAGTTTCCCACAACTGTTCGGCATTCATTTCTCCAAGACCCTTGTAGCGCTGCACGTTCACGTTTGATTCTGATGCTCCTTTCATTTCCTGAATCAGAGCATCGCGTTGCTCGTCGTTCCAAGCATACTCCGCTTTGTTGCCCTTCTTCACCAAATAGAGTGGAGGAGTAGCGATGTAAATGTGTCCGCGCTCAATGAGTTCTTTCATGTGGCGGAAGTAGAACGTGAGGATGAGTGTTTCGATGTGTGAACCGTCGATATCGGCATCGCACATGATAACAATCTTATGATAACGCAGCTTAGCAAGGTTGAGCGCTTTCGAATCTTCTTCTGTTCCTATTGTAACACCAAGTGCGGTGTACATATTTCGGATTTCTTCATTTTCGAAGACCTTGTGCTGCTGGGCTTTTTCCACGTTCAGGATTTTTCCTCGCAAGGGCAAAATGGCTTGGAAATTACGGTCACGGCCTTGCTTCGCAGTACCGCCGGCCGAGTCACCCTCAACCAAGAACAACTCTGATTTCGTTGGGTCTTTCTCTGCACAGTCTGCTAGTTTGCCGGGCAATCCACCACCACCGCCAACGCCTTTGCGTTGCACCATTTCACGGGCTTTCTTCGCAGCATGACGTGCTTGAGCCGCCAGAACTACTTTCTGTACAATTTGCTTCGCATCACTCGGATTTTCTTCGAGATAGGCTTCGAGCATTTCGCTCACAACCTGACTCACCGGAGCAACGGCTTCCTTGTTTCCGAGTTTGGTTTTGGTCTGACCCTCAAACTGCGGCTCAGCTACCTTCACCGATACCACTGCGGTCAATCCTTCGCGGAAGTCATCCGGAGAGATTTCAATTTTCAGTTTCTCGAGCAATCCGCTTTTCTCAGCGAAATTCTTGAGTGTAGTCGTAAGACCACGACGGAAACCACTGAGGTGTGTACCTCCTTCGTGCGTATTGATATTGTTTACGTACGAGTGAATATTCTCGTTGTATGAATCGTTGTAAATCATAGCCACTTCAACGGGTATATCGCCGTCGGTGCGCTCCATGTGGATGATCTTCTGGATAATGGGTGGACGTGTTTCATCCAAGAACTTCACGAATTCTTCCAATCCGTTTTCCGAGAAGAAAATTTCTGATTTGGGAGTTCCATCCTCATTCAGTTCACGCTTATCCGTCAGTGAAAGCTTTATTCCTTTGTTGAGGAATGAAAGCTCACGCAAGCGGGTAGCAAGCGTTACGTAGTTGTATTCTGTGATGTCGAAGATAGAAGCATCCGGCTTGAAGGTTACGGTTGTACCGCGCTTATCGGTTGGACCTACTTCGCGAGCCGGGTAGAGTGGTTTGCCGATGCTGTATTCCTGCTCGGTTATTTTACCATCGCGGTATACGGTTGCATGAAGGTGTGTAGAGAGAGCGTTTACGCAGCTCACACACCCACACCGTGCAAACCACCGGAAACTTTATAGGAGCCTTTATCGAATTTACCGCCGGCTCCGATTTTGGTCATTACCACCTGCAAGGCGGATACTTTTTCTTTCTCGTGCATGTCGGTTGGAATACCGCGTCCGTTATCGCTAACGGTAATCGAGTTGTCTTCATTGATGCTCACAAAAACTGTATCGCAATGACCAGCCAATGCTTCGTCGATCGAGTTGTGGACTACTTCATAGACCAAATGGTGCAGGCCTCGCACGCCGGTATCGCCGATATACATGGACGGACGCATGCGTACGTGTTCCATCCCTTCCAGACTTTGAATATTGGCGGCTGTATAGCCCGACGCTAATTTGGTTTCTTCGCTCATAACTGTGCTTTCTTCCACTTTTTTAATACGAATTTGAATTGAGGTAATTTTCCATCAGAAAGGCTTGAAAAAGAGCCTTTTTTTGAGGTGCACGAATATACGTCCTTACTAGGCCTAAAACGCAAGAAAAACGCCCAAAAAACGGACAATTTTTCACAATTCATGCACATTCGGAAAGCCCTGATTTTACTGATAAATCCAAACGAATCGATAGGTGGGCGGAGGTTGGCTTTTTAGATCCTTTTTTTTCACGGTTGAAATCATGGGCTAGGTAAGCCTTGGACTATCAAATCATTGGTCTTTTTAGACCAAGGTTTTAATCACGCAAAACACCGATTACGCAGCCCCGCATTCTCTATTCTCCGCCAGCATTCGCCCCTCGCCCCTCGCCCTTCGCCCTTCGCCCTTCGCCCTTCGCCCCTCTTAAAACGCATACGTCGCTCCGAGCGTCGCCATGATCTGCTGAACAGGATAGCCGCCCCAGCGTTGGTATTTCAGGCCAAAGGCATTGTTGAGTTGCACCCAAGCAGAAAGGCGCTTGTTGTAGCGGTATTCTACCTTGAAATTGGCATCGAGGAAGCCTTTCAACTTGTACTCGTAGTAGGTATATCCGGCTTTTTTCACCTCGTTGATTTCCTCGTAACCAAAAACCGGTACGGTGGACTTGGCCCATCGCGAACCGATGTAGAAGATATCGGTGCTGATGATGAATTTATTTTTCAGGTTGTATTGACCATTGGCCAAGATGCGCAACCCGGGCTGATGCCAAGCATAGCTCGATGAATCGGTGGTGTATTTGAAGAAATCAGCGCGGGCATTGGCCTTCCATTTTTCGCCTGCATAGAGTGCCAGTTCTCCATACAAGTTGTAGCTGGTGAGGTCTTCATAAACAACTGTAAACACATTGCCCCAGCTGTAGAAGTCGTTTGATGTGGATGTGATGCTGTCGTTGATGAAGTAAGCAAAATCGCCAAAACGTCGGTAGTTGAACCCGGCTTTATAGCTCAAGGTTTGCGAAATAGCTCCTCCGATACCTACATACGCATCGAGCTTGTTGTTGAGGTTCTTCAGGTTGGGGAAGCTTTGAATAAAGGGATTCTGTCGGTACAGCGACAAATACGTTGTGGGTTCCATGTTTCCCTTCAATCCGGCAAACGGCACGATGGTTCCATTGAGGATGCTGTAGCTTACCTCAGCAAGCGGGTAAAAATGTCCTTTCTGTTCGCCTCGCACATCGAAGTAGACACCTGCTCCTACTTTCGCCCGAAGACCTTTCCACGTTGTACTCGCTGAAGGAACTATTTTGATGATAGCATTTTCGGATGATCGATTATCGAATGTCGAATCGAAACCAACCGAATTGTAATAGGTCATATCTCTTCCATTCAACTGCGGACCAAAAAAGTCGAAGGTGTTGTAGTTCACGCCTATATCCGCCATATAGAGCGTGCTGTCTTTGAGCATTCTTCCGTGTGCCTGTGCATTGAAATGCGTTTCGGAGTTGTTATGAATGTCTTTGGTGTTGCGCAG
>JBKCGW010000237.1:0-3287 GCA_046303175.1 Flavobacteriales bacterium | reverse complement strand
GCATTGGTCGCGCTTCACCAACAATATGCCTGCAGTGGCTGTGCATTACCTCGAACTCGACAAGAAGAGCAACAGCCTGGTGATGGCCACGCACGGCCGCGGCATTATTATACTCGACCACACCGATGTGTTGAGCGAGCTCACCCCGAAAGCCATGCAAGCTGCCGTGTACTTCTTCCCTACCCGTCCGTTTGTGATGAGTGAGAAGTCGTCGTTTGGCGGCACCAGCACCGAGCATCAGTTTGTAGGAGCCAACCCAAGCGACAATGCACGTATCTCATACCTCTTGCCCAAGCGCCACACGTTTGGCAAGATGAGCATGGAAGTGTTGGATGAAAAGGGACAGTTTGTAGCCAAGCTCGAGCCCGGCAAGCAGAAGGGAATCAACACGGTGGAATGGGGCTTCAACAGCCGCGCACCGAAGTCGGCCAAAGGAAAGACACTCGCCGGCGGCGCCTTGTTTGCACCACGCGTAAATGCAGGAACTTATACAGTGAAGCTCACCAAGGGCAACGAAACCTTCGAGACTAAAATCGTAGCGCAATACGATCCGCAGTCGCCCTTCACGCTGAAGGAACGCGAACAGCAGCAGCAAGTGACGCAGGAGTTGTTCGACTTCACGCAAGACCTCGCCTACTTCGTGTATCAACTCGATCAGTACGATGCAGCCATTGAAAGCTATCAGAAAACATTGAGCAAGCCATCTAAATACCTCGTGCAGCTCAACGCCGGTATCGACGCCATTCGCGACGAGTGCGTGGTAACCAAGGGCGACAACTACGTGGGCACCGGCGAGCCACGCTTGCGCGAGAAGCTCGGCGACATCTACAGCACCATTGGCGGTTATTACGGCGCACCCTCTTCATCGCAACTCGAAAACGTAGCAGCCCTGCGCACCACCTATGCAGCGCAACAAGCAGCGTTCGATAAACTGAAGAAAGGCGACCTCAAGAAATTCGAAGCCGAGCTGGCGAAAGGTGGCAAGCCGGCGGTGGTGATTGCGACGAAAGAAGACTTTTTGAAGGAAGATTAAGGTTTGGTTTTTGAACCGCACAGCCGCAGAGAAAAGGAGTATACTTTTTTCTGCGGCTTTTGTTTTTGACTATTTCAAATGTCTTCGTTTTCAATAAAATCTTAAGAGAATTTAGATACTATTCAATCATCCGACTTCCTACTCCAAACCACACCCTCTAAATCATCACTGATAAAGCGTAAGATTTTACTTTTGTCCTTATTCAAATAAAACTTATTAGTCACAGAGGTACCGGTTCTGATTAGCTGATTTTTTTCATCAAGAACACGAACCGCCTTTTCATACACTCCATTACATAAATAACCTTGTGGAAACTCGGCTTTGGTAGCAGGATCGTCATTTATCGCAGGTGTCCAATTGCAGTCTTTCACACTATAAAAATAATCTTGACCGATATAAGTTTGACTAAACCTATTATTGTTTAATTCAAGAATTCTTTTAACTCCACCTACTTCAGAACTCCATTTTCCGAAAAACAAGTCAGGACTGAGTATAAGATTAAGTTGATATTGTGCTGATTTGCTTGTGTCTTGTTTTGAAAACGCTTTAACTGTAATCGAAGTGGCCTCTTCACTCTCGTCGATTGTTAACAGCCCATTATCTGATATTGTGGTTGTGCCAGTTAGGGATTCCAAAATTTCCCAATTAACGGTTGAATCAGGATTACCTTCACCCTTCACAACTGCTTGTAGTTGCAACGATTCTCCTTTAACCACCTCCTTTTCATTCGACTTTATTTTCACCTCGGTAACCTTAGAGCAACTAGTTAGAAATAAACCAAAAGAGAAAGAAAAAATCCAAATGTTTTTTAATTTTTTTTTCATTTATTCATTTATTTTATTGATTGTTCCTACTCATATGGCTTTTCGGCATGCGCCTCGTTTTTATAGTGGTTTCTGAACTCCACATACTTTTATTTTATATTTCGATGCGCTATTTCTTAGCGCAATGGTATAAAAAAACCTTCTAATCGTAAAAACTCCCGAAACTCATTCATACATGCGACTAAGCCCATTTCTTTTCCGGTTATGCATACAAATATATAAACCTGGGCTAAACAACCAAGGGAAACTAATACTTGAGAACTTTAGTGGAAGGTTGACATTGTAAGTGCTCTGAAACCTGCTCTAACGTAAAGCCCGAAACCGCTATCGCATACTTTAACTTCACACTCACAGCTTGCATTAGTACCAACATATGGTAACCTGATCAAAAAAATCATTATGGATAAGAACACCTCCATTTCATTAGGAAATCACTTTGAGTCGTTTATCGAGAATTGCATTCATCAAGGTCGTTATAGCAATGCAAGCGAAGTGGTGAGGGCCGGATTGCGCTTACTGGAGGAAGAGGAAGAGAAACTTGCCAACTTGAAGAAAGCCGTTCAAGAAGGCTTGGATAGCGGCATTGCAAAGAGTTTCGATCAGAAAAAACATATGGCGTCTCTCAAAAAGAGAAGGAAACATGGCTAAGGTACATTTCTCCAAAATGGATCTTAAGAGCAAAGAACTCGAATAAACCGGCATTACGCATTATGTTCGGAAAAATCCCAACGGGAACAAACTCCATTTCAGATTGTTTTCAAAGAAAGAGAAACACCTATGAAAAAACTACTGTACACCCTTATCATCGGTTTAACTTTGAATGTAAGTGCATATGCACAGATTAAACTGATTGGCGTTGCCAACAATACAGGCACCAACCAAATCGACCTGGTGCAGTGGTCGGCATTCGATGCTAATTCGGTTACAACCACGCCTACTACGCTGGATGCTTATCTATTCGCATCGTCTGCGTACGATTCTTTCAATGGCAACTATTACATCGCGGGTGTTTCTGGTCAAACGACCGGGTTGTATTCATACAACACCGATACGGGTGAAAGCAATCTGGCCACAGGTTCCATGAGTACCAACATCGCGGAGTTCGACATGAGCACCAGTAAATTGTATAACCTCATCATGGAAACCGAGGAAAACATCAGCATCTACGAATACGACATTGCATTGAACGAGAACGTCCTAATCGGAACCATCTATGAACAGGGAGTTACCGGCATTGTGGCCGACGCCATCGGTTTCGATTCCAACAACGGCATTCTTTATTATGCGGGTTACACGAATGATCCTGCGCTGGCGCTCTATGCCGTGCCTGTGAGAGATGAAGTCTTTTCATTCACCCGAACCATCCTCAACACACCCGATCTCTTCACCAACCTCACCAGCCTCAATTTCGACAATGTTCAGGAGAAGCT
>JBKCGW010000236.1:0-2674 GCA_046303175.1 Flavobacteriales bacterium | reverse complement strand
CCCCCAACCCCTCTCCAAAGGAGAGGGGAGTTCGTCCCTTTTGGAATTGTAAAAGGAAAATGAATAACTGACCCAATCCGTCATCCGTAATTCGTAATTCGTAATCATTTTAACCGCATAGGCGCAGAGAACACAAAGCTGAACGGGAAGTCCTCAAACCCAATCCGTCATCCGTCATTCGTAATTCGTAATCTATCTTCGCAGCATTAACCATTCAATGAAAATGGCACAAAACCTCGAATTCAATAAGAACGAAGATAAGATGATGCAGCTTGTGGGTGCGTTGCAACGCAAGCTTGATAAGGTCTACGAAGGCGGCGGAAAGTCGCGCATCGCAAAAGAACACGAAAAGGGTAAGTTGACCGCTCGCGAGCGTATCGATTACCTACTCGACAGCGACGCCCCACGCATTGAGATTGGCGCTCTGGCTGCCGATGATATGTATAAAGAACATGGCGGATGTCCGTCGGCCGGTGTGGTTGTGGTGATGGGCTACGTGCGTAAAAAGCAGTGCATCGTAGTGGCCAACGACGCAACCGTAAAGGCAGGTGCTTGGTTCCCCATGACGGGCAAGAAGAACCTGCGTGCGCAGGAAATTGCCATGGAAAACCGATTGCCCATCATCTATTTGGTGGACAGTGCAGGTGTTTATCTGCCCATGCAAGATGAGATTTTTCCTGATAAGGAACACTTCGGGCGAATTTTCCGCAACAATGCAATCATGAGCAGTCGCGGTATTCCGCAAATAGCGGCTATCATGGGGAGCTGTGTTGCCGGTGGTGCCTACTTACCCATCATGAGCGACGAAGCCATGATTGTCGACAAAACGGGTACTATTTTCCTTGCAGGTTCATACCTCGTGAAGGCGGCTATTGGTGAAGACATCGACAACGAAACGCTGGGCGGAGCCAGCACACATTGCGAAATCTCGGGCGTTACGGATTACAAAGCGAAGGATGACAAGGATGCGTTGGACCGCATCAAAAATATCATGGACAAGATGGGCCGTATCGGCAGCGAGGCGGGCTTCGACAGGGCAACCCCTGCTCCACCGCGTTTTTCGGCAAAAGACCTGTATGGCCTGTTGCCCGAAGACCGTGTGAAGCCTTACAATGTGCTCGATATCATTCAGCGAATTGTAGACAACAGCGAATACGAAGAATACAAGCCCGATTATGGCAAGAGCATCGTATGTTGCACAGCTCGCATCGATGGCTGGGCAGTTGGAATCGTGGCTAATCAGCGCCTGATGGTGAAAAGCAAAAAGGACGGTATGCAGATTGGCGGTGTGATTTACACCGACAGCGCCGATAAGTCTGCCCGATTCATCATGAATTGCAATCAGCGCAACATTCCGCTCGTGTTTTTGCAGGACGTAACCGGTTTCATGGTTGGCTCGCGCAGTGAGCAAGCGGGTATTATTAAAGACGGAGCAAAAATGGTGAACGCGCAAAGCAACAGCGTTGTTCCGAAGTTCACTATTATATTGGGCAATAGCTACGGCGCCGGAAATTACGCCATGTGCGGTAAGGCATATGACCCGCGTTTGATCGTAGGTTGGCCCACTGCGCAGGTAGCTGTAATGGGCGGTGCACAGGCTGCGAAGGTGCTTCTTCAAATCGAAGTAGCCTCGATGAAAGCCAAAGGCGAAACCATTACTCCCGAGCGCGAAGAAGAGTTGTATAATAAAATCAAGGACCGATACGATAGTCAGATTTCACCTTACTACGCGGCAGCGCGCCTTTGGCTCGATGCGGTGATTGATCCGACCGATACCCGTAAGTGGATCAGCATGGGTATCGAAGCCGCCAATCATGCTCCAGCGGAGCGAGCGTATAATGTGGGGGTGCTCCAAACTTAAGAAGGGCGATGGATGAGTGAAGTGATGAAGCTGTGTTCAAATTAATCGTGTGTACATTTGCGACATGACTGTCGACAAAAACATCGAGTTGGCCCAATTGCAGGCTGAAGTGGGAAAGTATATCGGGCTTGGACAAAACAGCCTTGTTTTTCAATTTGAAGACGCGCCCGGTGGCGTTCTGTTGCGATTGATTACCATCAACTCCATGCACAATCAGAGCTTTTTGTTTCATACATGCAACGGCGAAACCCGCACCGATGCGCTGAAGCAAATGCTGGAATACGTTCGCAGCTACAAAGAAGCCGAAAGCAGCTATACCATTCAGTGGACCCTCAAGGGAGAAAGCGTGCTTCATACCTCTTACTTCCGTGCTAAGAACATTTTAGGTGCACTCGATAAGTTGTACTTCGACCGCGACCCCAACAGCATCATCGTGTTCAGCGTAATGATGAATCCTATTTCCTGATTGTCGACCTATCGCACCATCCTCTCCCCTACCACCGCACAATACCGCGTATTGGGCAGCCGACATTTGGGGTATGCGTATCCGGTGCGCGATGAAGAAGAAATCAAAGCATATATCGACGCCTTGTGGAAGGAACACCACAATGCAACGCACGTTTGTTATGCCTGGAGGCTTGGATGGGACTACAGCAAGTACCGAATCAACGACGATGGCGAACCTTCGGGCACGGCAGGCAAACCCATCTACGGACAAATACAATCGGCGGAACTCACCAATATCCTCATTGCTGTGGTGCGATATTATGGAGGGACCAAGCTGGGCACTGGCGGCCTGATCGATGCCTACAA
>JBKCGW010000235.1:0-2743 GCA_046303175.1 Flavobacteriales bacterium | reverse complement strand
ACGCCTCGTAAACCATGGCGCAAAATTAATACCTCGAAGGCTTTACTGCTATTCGATGGTGAACGCTTTCGATTTCGTACCAAAATTACCTGTCAGCACGACGGAATATTCACCCTTGGGCAAGTAGTATCTGCCGTTGTCGGCCTTGCGGATACTCAGCTGCTCTCCTACTGCTTTACCTTTATTCAAGGCATCTTGCAAGGGTTTTACTTGCGATTCGGCAAATGCAAGCTCATAGGGTAGACGATTGAATCCGGCGTGCAACTCTACATCGCCCAATGTGGCCAACCACATGGAGTCGGGGCCTTGGATATCGACCTTCACTTTCATGCCGGCGTCACTGAAAATCCCAATGGCATACGAAGGGATGGATGGCTCGAGCCACTTGCTCCAGTTGCCTCCCCAGTCGCTGCGCCACCTAATGGACGGCATACTGAAAACGACAACCTTCTCCTGCTTTTGCTGCATGTATTCGCGGAGTGGTTCCACATCCATTATCCAAATGCTGCGACCGTGCGTGCCAATCACCAAATCCTCTTCACGCTCCTGAATAACCAAATCGTGAATGGCCACTGCAGGAAGGTCGCTGCATACGGCAAACCACGCTGCTCCGCCGTTGGTCGTTACATACAATCCGTGGTCGGTGCCTGCATACAATAACTGATCGTACTTGCTGTCTTCGCGCAGCACATTCACACATTCGAGCGGTAAGTTGCCGGCAATCGAACGCCACGTTTTACCCAAATCGTCCGACACAAACACATACGGTGTAAAATGATCATTTCGATAGCCGTTCAACGACACATACATTCTGTTTCGTTGATGCGATGACAACACAACGCGCGACACCCACAAGCCGTTTGGCAAACCTGCGCTTACATCATTCCATGTGTAACCATTGTCGGGCGACACATGCACACGACCATCGTCGCTACCCACCGCAAGCAATCCGAACTGCAAGGGTGATTCGGCTATAGCGGTAAGCGTTCCAAAAGGCACATTGCCGGTTTGCTCACCATAAGTCAAGTCTCTGCTAAGCGTTGTGAATGTTTCTCCTCCATCGGTGGAACGATGTACCTTGTTGGAGCACATGTACAAAATATCCTGATTGAATTTTGACAGCAGAATAGGCGTTTGCCAGTTCCATCGCAGCGGACGATCACCCAGCGTGTGGCGAATGACCAGATCCTTGTAATCTTCTTCCTTCAGTTTGAGTCGGGCATAATTGCCAAACTGATAGCCGGTGTAGACGGTGTTGTTGTCGCGCGTGTCGACCATCACCTGCATACCATCGCCGCCCATGATTTCTTGGAAATCATTACGGCCTGTGATGCGCCAATCGTCGTTGGGTTTGGTGCGTGAAGATGCATACCACACACCATTGTCTTGCAAACCACCATACACGTTGTACGGTTTCGCCTCGTCCACTTGCACGGTGTAGAACTGCCCTACCGCCGGCGAATTGCAATTCACAAACGTTGCACCGTCATCATACGATATCTGCACACCGCCATCGCTTCCGTTGATGATGTGGTTGGCATTGGTGGGATGTAACCACAGCGCGTGATGATCGACGTGCACGTTACCGGGGTTGATGCCTTTCCAAGAGGCACCACCGTCGCTGCTCTTGAGCAAAGGCACACCTGCGATATACACCTTTTTCGGATCGGCAGGCGACACGCGTATCATGCCGAAATAATAGCCGTAGGTAAACACCACGTCGTCGAGGTAGTCGGTGTGTGTGCGCTTCCAATCGCGGCTTTCAGGATTGCACGCATATACCTCGGCACCTACGATGGGCGTATTGAACAAGTCTTCATTGGCGTTGTAGAGATAATCATACAAGGCCGCCGGCTTGAGTTTGCCGCTGCTTACATCGGTCTTGATGGACTTCGCGGTGTGTGTTTCTTCAAAGCCGTTATCGCGCAGAAATCGCTCAAGGACCGAATCGGGCAAAGCCTGCAGTGCGTCGGTTGTCATGGTAAGGAATGCATCCTTCTTGATGCCCTCATCCGTTTTCTTCATGGCGGTATCGGGGCGATGCGATTGGTTGTCGATGAATGCGTAGAGTGTGTGACCCGCCAAACTGTGGTGCAGCGCCAAACCAATTCGTCCCACCGACTCCGAAGGCACGTTGCCAAACGATTGCTTGGCGGATGCGTTGGAAGAAATGGATGTCCATTTCACACCACCATCCGCGGAAGCCCATACTTCGCTGCCTGTGCCTTCGCCTTTGAAGTTCCATGCCGAGCGTGCGCGATTCCACGTCGCTGCATAGAGCACATTCGCATTCATCGGGTCGATAACGAGATCTACTGCACCGCATCCTTCCGCAGGCACGAGTGTTTGCTTCCACGTTGCGCCACCATCGGTAGTTTTGAATACACCGCGCTGTCCGCTGCTTGTATAGAGTGGACCCAGAGACGCCACCCAAACCGCATTAGGATCGGAAGGATGTACAATCACCCGACCGATGTGATGCGTATCGGGCAGCCCTTTGTGTTCTGCTTTGTATTTGAACGAACCATCTGCTTGCAACACCGGTAGCACGCGATACACGCCCACTCCGCTGTAGGATGAGCGCGACGAATTCACCTCGCCCGTTCCCACCCAAATCACTTCACCGTGCGACCAATCCACAGCGATGTCACCGATGGTCATCACCGCTTCATCGTCGAATACCGGCGTGAACGACACCCCGTTGTTGTGTGTCACCCACAGGCCGCCGCTGGCATAGGCCACA
>JBKCGW010000234.1:0-5220 GCA_046303175.1 Flavobacteriales bacterium | reverse complement strand
TGGTTCTCATGCTGTGAGCGACCCTCCTGACATTCAACCACAACCCCTGTAGGAATGTGTGTTAAACGAACCGCCGACTCGGTTTTGTTTACGTGCTGACCTCCCGCACCACTCGCACGATATGTATCTCGGCGTATATCGGCCGGGTTGATGACTACATCGAATTCCTCCGCTTCGGGGAGCACAGCTACAGTTGCCGCGCTGGTATGAACACGCCCCTGAGTCTCTGTTTCGGGCACACGTTGTACGCGGTGTACTCCACTTTCAAACTTCAATGTACCATAGACTTCAGCTCCAACGATCTCAAACGAAACCTCTTTGAAACCACCCATAGTTCCCTCATTCAAATTGAGCACCTCGTATTTCCAACCTTGATTCTGGATGTAGCGGGTATACATGCGAAACAAATCACCGGCAAATATGGATGCTTCATCACCACCGGTTCCCGCGCGAATTTCCATGATGCAGTTCTTGGTGTCTTCGGGGTCCTTTGGTATGAGCATGAACTTTACCTCTTCATCCATCTTCTCCTTCAAGGGGGTTAGCAAATCAAACTCTTCCTGAGCCAATTCCTTTAAATCAGGATCTTCATTGGAATAGAGAATGTCCTTGGCCGCTTTCAAATCGTCCGTCACCTTCTTGTACTCATGATACTTATCGACGAGTACTCCTAAATCCTTGTACTCCTTCATGAGCGTTGGATATCGCTTCATGTCCGATATAACATCCGGGTCGGTAATCATCTTACCCACCTCATTGTGTCGGTCAACAATGGCCGCCAAACGCTCCAATAAATCCTGCATATTCCTTGATACTATGATTCGTAAGTAAACTCACCATGATCGCTGGTTATAGTGAGCGTTTTTTTATTTGATGACACTACTCGTCCCACGATACGCGCATCGATGTGGAATCGCTCGGCAATCTCAATCATGCGCGCTGCGCTTTCAGAATCTGTATAAATCTCCAAGCGATGGCCCATATTGAACACACGATACATCTCTTGCCAAGACGTTTTCGATTCCTCCTGAATCATTCGAAACAAAGGCGGAGTTGGAAACAGATTATCCTTGATAATGTGTAACGCATCGGTAAAATGAAGCACCTTGGTTTGACCGCCACCGCTGCAATGCACCATTCCATGGACCTTCGAACGCAATTCACTTAGAATGGCGCTGGCTAATGGCAAATAAGTACGTGTGGGCGACAACACCAATCGTCCGGCATTCAATGGCGTATCCTCAACCGGATCGGTTAAAGCGTACGATCCGCTATACACCAAATCATCGGGCAAGGATGGATCATAACTCTCCGGATATTTTTCAGCAAGCGTGTGATAGAATACATCGTGACGTGCACTCGTCAAACCGTTGCTTCCCATGCCGCCGTTGTACTCTCCTTCGTAGGTAGTTTGACCGAATGAAGCAAATCCCACAATTACATCGCCTGCTGCTATGCGAGCATTATCAATCACTTCATCGCGACGTATGCGAGCAATCACCGTTGAATCCACAATGACCGTGCGCACCAGATCCCCTACATCCGCGGTTTCTCCGCCTGTGACCGTAACACGAACTCCCAAGTCAGTGAGTTCATCAGCCAATTCCTGCGTGCCGTTAATGATAGCACTAACAACTTCGGCAGGAATCAATCCCTTGTTTCTTCCAATGGTGCTGCTGAGCAAAATACCATCGGTCACTCCCACGCACATCAGGTCATCCAAATTCATGATTAATGCGTCCTGCGCGATTCCCTTCCACACAGATAAATCACCTGTTTCCTTCCAATACATGTAAGCAAGTGACGATTTGGTTCCTGCACCATCGGCGTGCATCACCAAACAATGTTCCTCACTGCCCGACAAATAATCGGGTACGATTTTACAAAATGCCTTTGGGAAAAGCCCCTTATCCAGTGTGCGAATCGCCGCGTGCACATCTTCCTTTTGTGCCGAAACTCCTCGTCTTGTATATCGAGAATCGTTCATGTTCTAAAAAAATAAAAGAGGCGAACCATTAGGTTCGCCCCTGAAAATTCTGTGTATGCTCTACTTAGAAGGCACGTAGTCGTTGCTCAACACACGGAATACCGTGCGGCGATTCAACTGGTGAGCAGCTTCTTGTTGCTCTTTACTTGCCAACTTGTTGATGTATGCTTCGGTGAGCTCCTCTCCCTTCTTGAAACCGGCCATATCACGCTTCAAAATACGTGGCTCCGTTTCTCCCTTACCAACCGCCTTAATTCGATTCGGGTCTACTCCCTTTTCTTTTACCAAATAATCAACGCAGGCCTGAGCACGCGCTTGCGAAAGTGTTTGGTTGTCTTTATCGGCACCGCGAGCATCGGTATGCGCTTCCAACTGTACAACCAACTTTGGATTGTTCTTCATGATATCGAAGAGGTAATTCAAGGAGTCTTTTGAATTCACCTCAGCATTTACCTGCAACGAGCTCTTGGCGTAGTCGTAACGTACTTCCGGCATTTCAATACCACCCTGACGCGATGTAGGATCGGGAATTGGAATAATGAAATACTCGCGCGCAAAATTGGTTGATGCACTCAAACCAACCGTTGAAAGTCTGTCTGCAGTGCCGATGTATTTTTCCTTCTGAACATCGAGCGTGTAGGTGTAATTCGAGGAAATTTTTGTCTTGTCGAAACTGAAACCACCGTTTGCGTCTGTGTTCACTTTCAAATTTACAGGGTCACCGGAATTACTTGAACCTACCAAGGAAATCTCAGCACCTGCAACCGGCGCGCCGCTATCCTTGTCGTAAACAGTCCCTACCAAGGAGAAATCAAGACCCGCCTCTACGAAACGGTAGATATCATCCTTACCCTTTCCACCCGGACGATCTGACGTCAGGTAACCGGAGAATGTTTTATCACCTTCTTTCTTGGGATCGATAATCAATGCAAAATCATTGGATGATGTGTTGAGCGGATAATCCACTCCAACAGGCGCATCAAACGACATTTCACCGTTCTTGGCGGCCTTGAACACGTCCAAACCACCCAATCCTCCCCATCCATTTGAAGAGAAATACAAGGTTCCATCCGGGCCGATTACAGGGAACATATCATCACCCTTTGAATTCACCATGGAGAGATTTTGTGGCTTCGACCATGAAGAAGCATTTCGATCGTAATTCATATACCAGATATCCTTTCCACCCTTTCCACCGACCATGTTTGAAGCAAACAACAAATACTTACCATCAGAAGTCAAGAATGGTTGTCCTACTACCGTCGAGTCATCCGAATTACGGTCAATTACATTCAAATTCGTGACGTTCAAAAATTTACCGGAAGCCTCATCGCGAGTCGCACGAGCGATGTCACATGCGAAATATACTTTCGAGCTTTCGTAACGGCATGATGTATAGAGAATGTCTGAATAATCCTTATTGAAGCAAGCCGCACCCTCATTACCCATACTATTTACAACCCCTGGAAGCGGAACGGGAACGCTGAACTTTCCTTTTTTGTCCATCTCGGCAGTGAACAGGTCCATGAAACTTTCACCGGTAATAGGGTCCTTGTATGAACCTGCGCTCGATGGACGTGCCGAAGACAATACCACCTGGCTAGGACCGGCAAAGACCAACCCGTAATCAAAAAACTCTGAGTTCAACTCTACCACATTCGATACGGTGATACGTGTTTTAGTTGCCTTCTTGGAAGCAGCATCCTGGGCTGACTTCACGGCCTTTTCGGCCTTCGACTTATCTCCACCCTTGGCGCCGTACTTATTGAACTGCGTAACGGCATCATCCCAACGTCCAAGTTCTAATAGGCTCATTCCATATCCATAGTATACTTCAGGATCAATCTTGTAGTACTGCGCAACGATGGCCTTTTCATACCATTGCAAACTTTGCTGTGGATCCGCTACTAAGCGATAGCATTCGCCCAGACGATAGAAAATACGGGCCTTATCATCCAAGCCCTTAGTTACCGGCTCCGCTTTAATATACAATTTTGTTGCCTCGTAGTAAGCAGCTTTATCAAATGCCTCATCGGCCTTTTTAGTGGGCTGGGCCCAGCAAATGGTTGCTACCAGAACGAATACTGAAGTAGCAAGAAGGGAAATAACTCTTTTCATACAGGTTTCTTTAAGGAGCGGTCTTTATATGGGTGACGAAAATAAGCCAATATCGGAAACGCTCAAAAGGCGCGAAACCAATTATTGGGCCGTGTTTCTCTTTTCGATGAGACCGCGCTTAATACGACTTAGGGCCTCCGGAGTAATTCCAAGAAACGAGGCTATATGATGCTGGGCAACGCGCTGCTCCATTTGAGGATAGCGCTGAATCAACTGCAAGTAGCGTTTCTCTGCACTTAACGACATTATATCCATCGTGCGTTTTTGAGAGGCTACATAAGCGTTTTGCATGAGCAAGCGGAAAAATCGCTCAAACTTGGGGTAATTATTCAACAACACCTCATAATCATCGCGATGAATGGCAAGAACCTCAGTATCCTCCAAGGTTTCAATGCTAAAAAAAGCAGAATCGCCTGTAATAAAACTGAACAGATCTGATGCCCACCAATCTTCAAACGCAAGGTGGAATATGTGCTCATGGCCACGCTCATCGGTGGTGTAAGTCCTCAAACTACCGGATAATACAAAGTAAAAATGCTCACATGGCTCACCGGCACGAACCAGTGCGTCTCGCTTCTTGAACACCTCGCGTTTCATCACCTGATAAATCGCTTCAAACTCGACGTTTGAAAGAGGTATGTAGTTCCTTATATGTGCTCTGAGCGCCTGAGGCATGATGTCTTAACTTTTAATTACTCGGATAGTCCCGCGATTTTGACCATCCCAAATTTCAACAAAATAAATCCCATTTGCAAAATTTCCCATCGAAAGTTCAAAAGTATCTGAAGACGATCTGCGTTCAACCATTCTCGACTCCAATCGCCTTCCCATTTGATCAAACAAACTGTATGTGAGTGACCTATCAAAACCCATAGCGTCGATGGTGATCAAATTTTCTGTTGGATTGGGATAAACACTTACACGATGCTTCTCTATTTCCTGAACACTGGTGAGGTTCGTTTCAAAACGGAATGGGTGAACAATCTCCTTTCCGAAGTCTCGTTCAAAACTTTCAAAATCAAAGCCGCTCACTCGGTCGAGCTTGCAATAACCCGATCCATCACTGTTAGCAAAAAAGTCAAGACCATCATCATCGCTGTCCTTGAGATGGAATG
>JBKCGW010000233.1:0-5149 GCA_046303175.1 Flavobacteriales bacterium | reverse complement strand
GTATTAAAGTAATTGACTTGATTGAGCCTTACTCAAAGGGTGGTAAAATCGGATTGTTCGGTGGTGCGGGAGTAGGTAAGACCGTATTGATCATGGAGTTGATCAACAACATCGCGAAGGCATACGACGGTTTGTCGGTTTTCGCAGGTGTGGGTGAGCGTACTCGTGAAGGAAATGACCTGTTGCGCGAAATGATTGAAGCCGGTATCATTAAGTACGGCGAAGAATTCATGCACGGCATGGAAAAGGGTGACTGGGACGTTAGCAAGGTAGATCCTAAGGAACTTGCTAAGTCACAAGCAACCTTCGTGTTCGGTCAAATGAATGAACCTCCGGGAGCACGCGCTCGTGTTGCTCTTTCAGGTCTCACAGTAGCAGAATATTTCCGTGACGGCGATGAAAAGTCGGGCGGTCGTGATATCCTTTTCTTCATTGACAACATCTTCCGCTTCACACAAGCAGGTTCTGAAGTATCGGCCCTTTTGGGACGTATGCCATCAGCGGTGGGTTATCAGCCTACTCTTGCTTCTGAGATGGGTCTCATGCAAGAGCGTATCACTTCAACGAAGCGCGGTTCTATTACTTCTGTTCAGGCGGTATACGTTCCTGCGGATGACTTGACTGACCCTGCTCCTGCAACCACATTCGCTCACTTGGATGCTACAACCGTATTGAGCCGTAAGATTGCGGAATTGGGTATTTATCCTTCTGTTGACCCTCTCGATTCTACTTCACGTATCCTTACGCCTCAAATCGTGGGTGAAGAGCACTACCGTTGTGCTCAACGTGTGAAGTTGATTCTTCAGCGCTACAAGGAATTGCAAGATATCATCGCCATCCTTGGTATGGACGAATTGTCGGAAGAGGATAAGCTATCTGTATTCCGCGCCCGTAAAGTGCAGCGCTTCTTGTCGCAGCCTTTCCACGTGGCTGAGCAGTTCACTGGTATTAAGGGTACCCTTGTTCCGATTGAGGATACCATCAAAGGTTTCAATATGATTTTGGATGGTCACTGCGACGATATTCCGGAATCTGCGTTCAACCTCAAGGGTACCATTGAAGAGGCAATCGAAGCAGGTAAGAAGATGTTGGCTGAGGCAGCTGCCCGTTAATTTGAAAATTGAACGTCATGAAAGTTGAAATTATCACACCCGAATCCACTCTGTTTGAGGGCGATGGTAGCTTCGTTTACCTTCCCGGTAGCGATGGTAGCCTTGGTGTATTGAACAACCATGCCCCGCTCATTTCTTCCCTGAAGAAGGGTGTGGTGCGTGTAAAGGATGCCGCAGGAAAAGAACATCGATTTGATGTAAAAGGCGGAACAGTGGAGGTTTTCAATAACAAGGTGACGATTTTGGCTGAATAATAAACGTATTCACACATACTGATTGTAAGGGCCGCACTTTGCGGCCCTTATTCGTTGGTTTTCAGTAAAATAAAAAACAAGGTGAATTGTATCCAAAAGACGATAACTTCAGTATAAACCAACTGTGCCGTAAAACACGTTATGCTCGGAATACTTGGGTGCAACGTTTAAACAATTGAATCGTCTCATATTACATACATTTGTGTCCTACACTGGACATTCTGAAAACCGTCGGATCATGAGAATTCCCGGGATTGTATGGTTATGCTTGATGGCAATGGTTGTTACTACTACAGCCAATGCTCAGTTGCCTGCATCCGGCACTTCTTTTTGGTTTGGCTTTTTTACCAATGCAACCGACGGCCCGGATGACATGTTGGTAGTTACCATTTCGTCGCAGAACGCTACATCCGGGATAATTGAAATACCCGGTCAGTCCTGGAGTCAGAATTTTTATGTGCAAGCCGGGTCAAGCACGGAAGTATTGGTACCGGATAATTTGGCGGAAATCGAGACGGATCAGTTTATTGAGAATAAGGCAATCCACATTGAAAGTGCTCAGCCTGTTACCGTTCAAGTGCTCAACTACGCGCAAAGCAGTGCCGATGCCACTCGAATACTGCCTGAGCCCATGCTGGGAACGAAATACATCGCGGCCAGCTATCAGGGGTTAACGGACAATAGCTCGGAACTGCTCATTGTTGCTACACAAAATAGTACTGAAATGCAGATTATTCCGTCCACTACGACAAGCGCGGGTAATGCAGCAGGAACTCCATTCAATGTGCAGCTCAATCGCGGTGATTGCTATCGACTCGAAGCATCCGGCACAAATGATCTCACAGGCACGCAGATTATCGCAACGGCGGCAAGCGGCAAATGCAGGCCTTTTGCTGTTTTTGGTGGAGCAGGTTGTGCGAATATTCCGGCCAACTGTTTTCAAGCTTGCGATCATCTATTTGAGCAATTGTATGATTTGGAGAAATGGGGTACCGACTATGTAATCACCCCGTTTGGATTTGATATCAACCCGGATTACGCAGGTATTACGAGCCCACGCTATGCATTTAGGATTATCGCAGCTCAGAATGGTACGAATGTAACCATTGATAATACAACCGCACTTTCCTTACAGTCGGGAGAATTTGTGGAGTACACCAACGAAACGGACATTCATTGCATTGTGTCCAATCAACCCATTAGTGTGGTTCAGTACATGCAAGGCATTTCATGTGGAGGTAATGGTGACCCCGCCATGGTAGTGCTCGATCCGGTTAATCAAACTACTACCAATGCTGTTTTTCACGTTACGAATTCTTCTGTCCTGAATGCGCATTATATCAACTTGTTGGTTTCACCTGAGGCACTTGGCTCTTGCTTATTGGATGGATCGGTTGTTCCTGTCGGTCTATTTTCGCCTGCAGGCGCTTGTGCAGAGTATTGGGTATGCACGATGGAGGTGGGTGCAGGCGAACACACTATTCACTGTCCGAGCGGCTTCTCCGGTATTCTATATGGCGTTGCCGATGAGGGAACCATCACCACCAGTTATGTTTCGAATTTTTCGGTGAATATCGTTGAGACTGAAATAGATTGGGAACAGACCATTTGTTCTTCGGCAGAAGTTTCGTTGGACGTGCCCGTAAACTATGAATCGCCTCAATGGTATTTTGCGAATGACAATACCAATCTCCTTTCAACGGCTGATCCATTGGTCATTCCTGCGCCAATTGCCAACGCCGCATACGAATTGCGCGCCGTAGACAACCTTTCGGGGTGTGTAGACACATTTTACTACAGTGTGGAATCGCCCGATCCGATTCCTGTATCGATAGTGCAAGATCAAACCAGTGTGTGCTCATTCGAGTCGGTTATTCTTTCTGCTGTGACAAATCAGCCACATGCTGTATTTGAGTACGTATGGTCGCCCGAGGCTAGTCCACTCAATGGAAGCCCCGCTCAAATTGCAGTGCAAGCCGAGGAGAATGTGGACTACTCAGTAACGCTTACAACTGCTTCGGGCTGCGCTTCTACAACTGCGAATACAACGGTTGTTATTGTTCAGGGAGAAGTTGCGCGTTTCGAGGTGTTGGATGACTTGCATCGAGTTTGTGCCGGACAATCGGTCGATCTTGAAGTTGAGGTCGAGCGTGTGTTGTGGCGCGATAATTTCGATCCTGCTATTTCGTGGGGCGATTGGCAGAGTATTACAGGCGGTGTGGAGAGTAATGTTTGCGGCACGGTGACAGGCAATGGACTTTACTTCAATGGAAATTTTCCTCGCGAAGCAATTACTCAACCGTTGGACCTCACAGGCGGCGGTACCGTATACTTTTCGCTCAAGGTTGCCAATGGCAGCGCTCCTTGCGATGATGCAGAGCCGGGAGATAATGTTGTTCTTTCCTATTCGGTTGCCGGAGGCGCATGGATTGCGATTCAGACTTTTTACGAATCGGCTTATCCGGATTTTGTGATGCTCACGGTGCAATTGCCACTGGCGGCTTGTAATCCAAACACGCGTTTGCGCTGGCGTCAGAGTGGTTCCTATATCGCTAACCAGGATAATTGGGTGCTCGAGAATGCCTATGTCGGACAATTGGCTACTCAGTCGTTCAATTGCGCGTGGAGTCCGCAAAGCACGCTGTCTTCGGCCGTTGGAACACAGGTTCAGGCAACACCCACTGTAACTACATTGTATGAAGTAATGACAGTAGATGCGGTTACAGGTTGTGATTACATCGATTCTGTTTTGGTGGAAGTGGGACAACCTTTTGTGTTGGATGTACCTGATGATATTGTGATTTGTTATCCGCAAGACATCATGCTCTCGGCGGTGCCTTCCGAACCAGGACTCTATAATTTTTCATGGACTCCCAATGCGGCGATGGAAGGCTCGTTTTCATTCAACCCAACTGTGGATGTGCAAGCAACGCAGACCTATACGGTAGAGGCAACATCAGAATATGGCTGCACGGCACAAGAGAGCCTTGATGTGACATTGGGTTCGCTTTTTTCGTTGGACCTATCGGTAAGTAACGATTCGCTGTGTTTTGGAGAGTCGGTCTCAATAGACGCGGTCCTTTCCGGGCAAGCCGATGGTGTCGTGTTTAATTGGAGTGGCGATGGAAGCATCAGCAATCCTACTGCCACAGATATCGTATTAAGTCCGCAGCAAGATGTTGTAATTACATGCTTAGCCACGCAGGCAAGCTCGGGTTGTGAGGCTGAAGAAAGCGTAACAATCGATGTGACTCCTGCCTTTACCGTGAACGTCACTCCCGATTTGGTTCAGACCTGTGAGGCTATCGGTACACCCGTGAGCGCGACAACTACACTCAACGAGCCGGTGCAATGGCAATGGTCTCCACAAGAATGGGTGATGGATGCCACATCTGCATCGACCCAGTTATCGACTGAAAACTCCGGAACTCTCAGTGTTACAGCAACGAGCGCCGCGGGCTGTGAGGCTGCTGCTTCCATGATAATCGAAGTGTCGCCGCTCATTACCGACCTGGGACCGGACATCGGTCTATGCATCGACCAGTCGCAAACGTTGAATGTGAATTGGCCGGCAGACTATGAAGTAGTTTGGAGCACAGGTGAAACATCGTCTTCAATACAGGTTACTGAAACAGGCTTCTACTCTGTATTGGTTGAAGCACCCGATGGTTGCACTTCTCAGGATGAAGTGCTGGTTGAGTTCTTTGACTACCCGGAACTTGATTTGGGAAGCGATACTGCAGTTTGCACAGGCGAGGAGGTTCGTTTGCAAGCAGGTGATCC
>JBKCGW010000232.1:0-5757 GCA_046303175.1 Flavobacteriales bacterium | reverse complement strand
GAAGCGACTTGGTCGTTGGTGAAAACGCAAACTCCTTCTGATAGCAGTATTTCGATGCTGCCGCCTCAGCGATTGCAAACTACGCTGACGTATTCTTTCGAAGGTCATTCGGCATTTCGTGTGAAGGAGATTAACTTCATGCACACGTGGATGGATGCGCAGCGCACGGTGGCTTTTTATGAAACGCCATCGCAGGCGTATCAGCTGTTGGATATTGCAGTTGCGCTTCAACTCGGAAGGAGTAAAGCATGGGAGTACAGAATAGGTTGTAAGAATGTATTGAATGAACAATACATCGATCACCTCTCTCGACTGAAGAACATTGAAATGCCTGCGCCGGGCAGGAATATCTATGTGAACATCCTTTATTCGTTTAAACAAAATAAAAAGAACTGATATGGTAAAAATGTATGCTCTAATTGTTTGTCTGTTGGCATTTGCTGCCTGCAAGCCGAAGTGCCACGATTGCCATTACGATAAGAATGGAGCTGAAATTGAGCTCGGCGAATACTGTGGCGATGAGCTGGAGGCGATTGAAGCAAGCGGTTTTACCGATACTTCAGGGGTTTACGAAGTGCATTGCCACGAGCATTGATGGATTCGGATTCTTCTGTAGTTATTGAAGCTTTATCTTCGCTGCATGGCAGGTAATTCGTTCGGCACATTGTTTCGACTCACCACGTTTGGCGAGTCGCATGGGATTTCTATTGGTGGTGTAATTGATGGCATGCCATCGGGTATCATCGTAGAGCCTGAGTTTATCCAATACGAACTCGATCGCCGCAGACCCGGGCAAAGCGCAATCACCTCGCCGAGAAAAGAATCGGACACGATACAAATTCTATCGGGCCTGTTTGAAGGCCGCACACTCGGCACTCCTATTGGCTTTATCATTCCGAATGAAGATCAGCACAGTGCAGACTATGATGACCTGAAGGATGTATACCGTCCGGGGCATGCTGATGAAGCATGGGAGAAGAAGTTTGGTATACGCGATTATCGCGGCGGCGGCAGAAGCAGCGCCCGCGAGACCGCAGCGCGCGTTGCCGGTGGTGCGTTTGCAAAGGTGTTGTTGGCGAAACAAGGTGTTTCTATCCAAGCCTATGTGCACAGCGTAAAGGATGTTGAGGTTCCTGTAGGTTATGCTGATTTGGATCTTTCTTCCATCGACTCGAACGATGTGAGATGTCCGCACACCGATACCGCACAAGCAATGATTGCACTTATTGAGCAGGCTCGCGATGCAGGCGATAGTGTAGGAGGAACGATTGTGTGTGTGTGCAAAGGCTTGACTGCGGGATGGGGTGAGCCGGTGTTCGATAAGCTCCATGCAGTGCTTGCCCACGCGATGCTCTCCATCAATGCATCGCAAGGGTTCGAATTGCTCGGCGGCTTTGAATGCACGCGTTCATTCGGTTCAGAAAACAATCATCGCTCAGGAGGTGTGTCGGGCGGTATCTCGACAGGAGAGGACCTGGTATTCCGTGTAGCTTTCAAGCCAGTTTCTACGATACGCAAACCACAACAAACAAAAAACACAGCAGGCGAGGAGGTAACCCTTGAAGCGGCGGGGCGTCACGATCCGTGCGTGTTGCCGAGAGCGGTGCCAATTGTTGAAGCCATGGCGGCCCTGGTAATGGCCGACATGCATTTGCTTCATCGTCGTTGATTACGTTTCGCTTACTTCGAATTCAATCTCCGGAATTTCCTGCAATGCCTTGAGTGATTCGGTTTCGATATTCACCTTGTTGAAGTTATTGGAAGGCAACAGAAGCTCGCTTTGTTCGTGTAATACGCGCATGCGAACTTGTGTTTTTCCTGTTCCGTTTTTCAGCGTTTCTGCAATTTTCTCTACCAATGCATCATTGAGTTTGTGCATGGGGATGATGATGTCGAGATAACGGCCCATCTTGGCGCGAATATCTCCGAGCAGTTCGATTCGATTGATTCGAAACTCCAGTGCATTGGTATCCTGTCCGAATCGCTTGGGCTGAACGCGGCCAACTACAAAGAGCTTTCCGCCCCGTGCAATGAGATGTCGGAACTTGAGCCAGTCTTCACCGAACATCATGAAATCAGAAGTGGTTTCATAATCTTCGAGCTTGAAGCTTCCGTAGAGGTTGCCGTTTTTAGCGGTCTTTTCAATAACATCCACAACGGTACCGGCGAGTTTTAATTCGCGACCATTCACGGTTTCCAATGCTTGCAGTAGCGACAATCCACCTTTGCTGCAAAACGTATTTACTTCCAAATTGAAATCGTCGAGCGGGTGACCACTGATGAACATACCAATGACTTCTTTTTCCTTCGATAGCTGGGTCATGGTATCCCACGGTTCAACCTTAGGCGGTTGTGGCTCGGCGATGATGGCGTCGGATGTTTCGCCAAACAACGAAACTTGCGTGGTGTTTTTGTTTTCGCGCAGTGCGTTGGCAAAACGAACCAACGTTTCAATGAACGTTTCGTTTTTACCGTCGGGTGCAAAGAAGGCCGCTCGTTCGATACCGAATTCATCCAGTGCTCCTGCGAGCGCCAGGTTTTCGATGGTCTTCTTGTTGGATGCACGCGCATCTACGCGCTCCAAAAAATCATAGATGGTATTGATGCGGCCTTTTTTCTGTTCGGCAATGATGCTTTCTACAGCACTTTCTCCAACGCCTTTCACTGCAGCCAGTCCAAAGCGGATTTCACCTTTTTCGTTTACGCTGAAAAGCGATTGCGACTCGTTGACGTTGGGACCAAGAACAGGTATCGATTGCTTTTTGCATTCCTGCATGAAGAAACTCACCTGCTTGATGTCGCTCATGTTGTTGCTCAACACTGCAGCCATGTACTCAGCAGGGTAGTGTGCTTTCAAGTAGGCCGTCTGGTAAGCTATCCACGCATAGCAGGTTGAGTGAGATTTGTTGAATGCATAGCTAGCAAATGCTTCCCAGTCGGTCCATATTTTTTCGAGCTTATCGGCCGGATGTCCTTTTGCAGTGGCGCCTTCAATGAACTTGCCCTTCATCTTGTCGAGTACATCCTTCTGCTTTTTACCCATGGCCTTACGAAGTACGTCGGCCTCTCCTTTGGTGAAGCCTGCAAGCTTTTGCGAAAGCAACATCACCTGCTCCTGATACACCGTGATTCCATAAGTGTCCTTCAGGTATTCCTCCATTTCAGGCAAGTCGTAGGTGATAGGCTCTTGCCCATTCTTACGTCTAACGAACGAAGGAATGTATTCCAACGGACCCGGACGATACAACGCGTTCATCGCGATGAGGTCGTCAAACACGGTTGGCTTCAGATCTTTCATGTATTTCTGCATTCCATCACTTTCGTACTGGAAAATGCCAACGGTATGACCTTTCTGAAACAACTGGTAGGTGAGCTCATCGTCGATTGGAATGGCTTCTATATCGATGTCGATGTTGTGTCGCTGCTTGATGATGCGCAACGAATGTTTGATGAGCGTCAGGGTTTTTAGTCCGAGGAAGTCCATCTTCAACAAGCCGGCACTCTCAACGACGGAGTTGTCGAATTGCGTGCAATACATGTCGCTGTCTTTCGCTGTCGAAACAGGTACGTACTTGCTGATGACATCGGGGGTGATGATCACACCGCAAGCGTGGATTCCGGTGTTGCGAACGGATCCTTCGAGAACGGAAGCCAGTTTTACTACGCGTCCTTCGTGCGAATCTTCTTTGGCAATAGCGCGCAATTGTTTGGCGTTTTGCAAATCGTCGCCACTCAATTCGTCACTCAGTTTCTTATCATCCCACTTCAACAGGTCGCTTAGGTCCTGGTTGTCGGGCATGTACTTGGCAATCTTATCGGTATCGGGCAGTGGCAACTCAATTACGCGACCTGCATCGCGAATGGCCGATTTACCACCCATGGTTCCGTAGGTAATAATCTGCGCCACCATATCAGCGCCGTATTTATTGCGCACATAGTCGATCACCTTGTCGCGGCCTTCATCGTCGAAGTCTATATCGATATCGGGCATGCTTACACGTTCCGGATTCAAGAAACGCTCAAAGAGGAGTTGATACTGGATGGGGTCCACATTCGTGATTCCGATGCAATAGGCCACGGCACTTCCGGCGGCACTTCCGCGTCCGGGACCTACGCTCACGCCCATTTCACGCGCCTTGTTGCAGAAGTCCTGAACAATCAGGAAGTAACCCGGATAGCCGGTATTGGCAATTGTAGCGAGCTCGAAATCGAGGCGCTCTCGAATTTCGTCGGAGATAGTGGAGTAGCGCTTTTCAGCTCCTACATAAGTCAGGTGACGCAAGAAATTATTTTCACCGCGCTTGCCTCCGTCTACTTCGTCTTGAGCGTCTTGGAACTCTTCCGGAATGTCGAATTTGGGAAGCAATACTTCGCGCGAAAGTTTGTATTGCTCGCAGCTGTTGGCCAGTATACGAGTGTTGGTGATAGCCTCCGGTAAATCGGCGAATAGAGTCGCCATTTCAACGGGCGACTTCAAGTAGTACTGGTCGTTGGGAAGACCGAGTCGGAACTCTCTTCCGCGTTTGCCAATGTATTTTTTCGGGCGCGATACGAATTCGCCTTCACGAACGCATACCAGCGCATCTTGTGCTTCGCTGTCTTTTTGCTCGGTGTAGTACGACGAGTTGGTAGCCACATATTTCACATCGTATCGAGCGCATAAATTCAAGATGATGCGGTTCACGTGTTCCTCTTCTTCGAGTCCGTGACGCATGATTTCAGCGTAAAAATTCTCGCCGAAATTTTCCTTCCACCATACAAATGCTTCTTCCGCTTTCTCTTCGCCTTCGTTCAGAATCTTGTAGGCAATCTCCCCATACATCCCTCCGCTCAACGCTATAATATCCTCCTTGTAGTTGAGCAGGGCATTGCGGTCGATGCGCGGTACATAGTAAGATCCTTGCGTATGCGCCAGCGAAGAGAGATTGGCGAGGTTGTGATAGCCTTGTTTGGTTTTGGCAAGCAGTACAACTTGATAACCATTGTCCTGGTTTTTCTTGTCGTGCATGTCTTTGCACAAATTCACTTCACAACCCACAATGGGTTTTACTTCCGATTTGAGAGCAGCACTCACAAACTGAAATGCGGCCATCATGTTGGCGTGATCCGTAAGTGCAAGCGTAGGTGTTATGCCCTCCACCGACCAGCCCTTCGCTTTATTAACCAAGCCTTTGATGTCGGAGGTGCACTGCATGCCGGTAACACTGTACTGGCTATGCACGTGCAGGTGCACAAACTGAGCGGCCAGCGATTCGATTTCTTGAGAGGTATTCGTATCGGATGTTGCAGTAGGCGCTGAAGTTGTTTCATGGGTCGCCTGAAAGTTGGACGCTGCCAATTGCGGCGCTTCGTATTGAACCGATTCGATGGATTCAATTTCTTTCACTCGAATAACACGGGCGCTGATCAATCCGAAGAAACACTTGGCCGTTGCGTCCACGTCGTATGCTGCATCGTGTGCTTCAGCAAACGGAGCGTTGAAGAGCTTTAAGTGCAGCTCTGTGAGCGTTGGCCATTTGAATTTTCCGTTCTTGCCTCCGGGAATGGCGCAGAAATCGGTCGACAAGTCTTTGGTGTCGAGCGATTGTTTCGCCGTGAGTGTGTTTTGCAACCCTTTGCGCAGCAACTCACACCCCATGATGTTGAGGTCGAATTCGATGTTGTGTCCTGCGATGTATTGACACTGTTCCACATCAACCATGAATCGGGCGATAACATCGCTGAGCGGCAACCCTTCGCGATTGGCGCGGTCGGTGG
>JBKCGW010000231.1:0-1344 GCA_046303175.1 Flavobacteriales bacterium | reverse complement strand
TGAGCCCTCTGCATCCTGCGCACCACCCGTTGGGTTAGCCTTGATGTAAGGCTTGGCAACACGAAGGCGAACGCGACATGTGTTCGGAATCAGTCCGTCTTCAGGCGAAAGCATTGCATTGCCACCGTTTTCGAGTTGGTTGAGTGCAGTAGCTGTGCTCAAGGTAGAGCCTACCCATGTGCAACCGCGGTATACACGAGTGAGCACGTTGGCGGTAAGGTTTTCATCGCTGAGTTTCTCAAACAAGAATGCACCTTGGTCGTAACCCGGACAGTAGTCCAAATCAGCACCGTTGCCCGGTTCACCCGGATCTTCATTCTTGAAGGTCTCTGCACGAATGTTTTTGAACACGTAGATCCAGTGCTGACCTCCGAAGAGTGCCTGTCCATTCGAACCGAACATGCGGTTCGATGGGTTGAAGATCATGTCGTTTCCGTTTTCACCGGCCAACCAGCTGTCCTCACCGAAGGCCACGTTTAAACGTTCGCCCGTACCTACGTCAATCACATAGCCCGGGAACCAACCCATACCCCATGGGCTTACCAGGTCACCTTCCGATGCATTGAATCCTGCATCGTCTTCTGTGCGTCCGTTCTTATCTACCGACTTGTGACGACGGCACTTCATCTTTTCGGGCTCACCAAAATCACCATCGAACTGGTCATTGGCAATGTCGGGATTGGTTTGCATTTCCAGAACCACGCAACGCGTCCACTTCGACTTGTCGCTGGTGAATACGATGTCTACGTTGTTCAATCCTTTTATGTTGGAGATGTTACCAAACTCAATGGCCGGAGAAAGGTCGCCTGCGATAGCATCGATCGTGGGTGCCGTAATGTTGCGGAAGGTGCCATCGCTCAATTCCGCGGTGTAACCGGCCAAGCAATAAGGTGACCACGTTCCATCAAGCACCTTCTCGAAGGTCTCGGTAGCATCGGTGAACGGATCGTCGCCTGAGCCGTCTTTGTAGTCATCGTAGATAGCTTCTTCTTCCGGAGTGTTTTCGGTCGACTCCACGGTGCCGGAGCGAATCCAGTTCATCTCATCGAATCCGTCCACATCAGGAATACCGGTGAGCCATGGGTTGAGAGGATCAGCAAACTCAATTCCTGAATCGAGCAGGTCGGTTTTGTGAACCACTACCACGCCATCTTCGTTGAAGAACTGGTATTGACCCCACGTAATACTCAATCCGTAATCGAGCAGCAAATCTTCGTTGATGGCAGAGAAGGCGTTGAATGAAGAGTCTACATCACCTGTTGTGATGTTCTCCAATTTCCATCGCATTTCATCTTCTTGGAATTGACCTTCCGGATCGGAGAGGCTCAATTCGAACTCACCGGC
>JBKCGW010000230.1:0-5612 GCA_046303175.1 Flavobacteriales bacterium | reverse complement strand
CATGACTTGAGTAGCGCCGGCATGACTGCCGTCGTAGGTGTAAAAACTCCCCTCCTGCTTGTCGTCGAGCAGGAAGTAGGACTTGCCATTCATCTCGATGTAGCTCAGTCCGTAGAACATTTGTCGGAAAGGATAAGCCAGCTTAGCGCCGCCTTCGTTGTACATCAATCGCACGTCGTATCCCAGCTGCACAAGCATATACCACTTAAACAACGTTGCCTGGGTATCGTCGCTGAATTCCTGGTTGCTCCAATGATTTACCAGCGATAACATCCCCCAATCGCTCAACTGAAGCATTTGACGCTGCACACTGAAATACGCCAGATAGCGATCAGTAGAAAGCTCCGAACACTTTTTCCAATATGCGGCAATGGTAGAAGAGTTCATCGGCTCAGCGCAACTAGCCCATGGCTCTGCAAATGCAGGAACCCAGGTAGCATTGCCATAAAACCTACTAGGCACAATGGACGCACCTTGCTTAGCGCGTGCGAGTTGTGCGCGGGAGGTGTCTTCCTGCACAGGGGCTTCATCCGACATATCATCGGTCTTTTGCGGAAGGGAATTGTCTTGCGGAACATCTAAAGGTGCTTTCTCCGGTGCTGGTTCTGCCTCTACTTCAGGCAATGGCATAGGCTCTGCCGGCTTGGTTTCAGGCTTTTCTTCCGTCACCATGGGAGGTGTTTCGGGTTTGGGTTTTTCCAGTACAGGCGGCGCCTCGGTCACCTCGCGCTCTATCCATTTGCCCGCGAGCAACAGGGCGAAGTCGCGGTTTTGTGCTTCGCGTAGCGAGTCCAATCCTTTCTTATACTCCGTTTCAAACGAGCTCATCTCCTGCTCGCGCTTGCGTTTGAAGGCTTCGAAAGAATCGGTGGTTTGGGCAAAGCAAACAACCCCCATCAACATACATCCCAGAAAGCAGATTTGTCGCATGACCATGTCTCTATATTTCCACCGAATATACCAAACTTACAACCTCCTGTGGACTGGGGACTGAGGATGGGAGACTGAGGACGGGGTAAAGCTCACTTAGTACTTAGTGCTCAGTACTCAGTACCCAGTACCCAGTACTCAGTACTCAGCACCCAGTACCCACTACTATCACCCGCAATCCGCCTCTATCGCACCCACCACATACAGCATCGCATCAAATACATCCAAGTCGGCTTCGGTAGCTTCCAATATGAGACGACCAATGCATGGATAGAACTCGTATTTCGAATTATAATCGAGTTGTGATTGATAGATGCCTTTTAACTCAATGATGAGCCAACTGAAGGCCGATGCATGAGGTGTTACGACTACCGTATCATGCTCATGCCCCTTGCGATTGGGGTTATTTGTAATGATTAATTCAGCTCCGCCGAAGTGCGGAAATTCCGAGGGAAATTTTCCTTGGTTGATTTTTTCTCGCAGTGCTTGAAGTGTTTCCTGATTGTTCATTAGTGGTTTATTTAAGAATCAGAATTATATGATTGTTGAAGATGATTAAGGCCAATATTCAAAATTTAACGAAGGTGTGAAATGGAGACGTGTCGTCAGCCGGCAACGTCAATGGGGGCAAGAGATCGCTATACTTATCAAGGTTTGTCGGCATTTCTTTATGTAAAAAGGGGCGTAATGTATTCGAATATATACACCGCAAATCAATACTGAAAAATCCATACTCAAAATTTCGTGACCTTACCTGTCGATTTTATTTGCAACGCGCTGTCTTTCAATAACACATAATTTTCTGTTTGAGGGATTCAGCATATTCATTCATGATGGTGCCGAAATATGGACTCAACGATTACATCTATTCTAACTCATACACATCCCCCAACCTTACTTGCTGACCCAACGAGTCGCGCACCATCAAGTCGTAGCGAAAACGCACACAGGTGCCCAAAGGGGCGTGGTAATAAACTGTCCAAGCATCGGCTTCGCTCAGGCCCACGCAACCATTGGAGATAGCCTTGCCTAAGGTGCTTCGGTTGGTGGTGGGATGGATGAGTGCCCCGCTCCGGCGGTGGTTAATCTCGGGCTCCAGGAAAGGTATGCGCGGAAGGGCGGTGTAGCGTCCATCGTCGCGACGTGTGCTGTGGTAACGATGGCCGTCCACAGGATTGATGTACCATGGGTCGCGCGCAATGCGAACAATAGTGCCTTCGCCCACGGGGGTGCGCAAACTCACTTCGTGCCCGGCGAGCGATAAGAACTTGCGCTCATTCTTCCCTACCCTCACCGGGCATTCATGCAGCACGCGACTGCCTTCAAAGATGCGCAGTGTGTATTCGGGTATATTCACGTCGATGCACAAGCGTGAGAGCCAATTCACAATAGCTTCACTTTGCTCCTTGGTGGGAATACGCAACGAATCACCGGGCCCGAATACCACCAACTGCTTCTGATCGAATACAAATTCGCCGGCCTTTTTTCGAATATAATAGTCCTGCTTTCGCAAGCTATCGAGCAGCCAAGGATTGGTGTGCACGAGCACGTACTCATCGCATCGATACTGCAGCGAATCGGTCAGCGCTCGACCCAGACTATCCATAAAATCGAGGTAGCTGCCTCCGTTAACCGTGTATTGAAGAGCGAAATAAGAGCCCCTTTCGACTTGCGCAGAATCTGATGGTACTTGTTCAATCTGCGTATCTGTAGGCTTCACTTCATGGATAGCAGGTCGGCACGCCGCGAGCATCAATAGAAAAGCGAAACATCCGACAACCAGCGACTTCATGCGCGCAAGTAATTGTGATTGGTTGAGCGCATGCGTGAGAATTGTCAGATGGCAGCATCGTTCGATTCTTGGATCGGCCCAATCGAATTCCTATGCCTGCTACCTTTGCGGCAATGAATGCAAAGCGTGTGAAAGGAGTCATAAGTAGCGCAGTGGTATTAGCCTGCTTAATGGTTGGCATTGGTGCATCCGGTCAATGCCTGGTGATCAACGAAATTATGATCAACGCCGCAGGCGAATGCGATGGTTCCTGCGCGCCTGAAACGGCCGAGTGGATTGAGCTATACAACACATGCGCAACCGCGGTCGATGCGAGTTGCTTTGTGCTGACCGATGGCGATTTTGCTGTTACGCTTCCTCCGGGCACACTCATTGCCGCAAATGCCTATTGGGTCATTGGTTCGCCCAACTCGGGTGTGGCTATCGATTTGGACCTCTCTTCATGCAATTGCACCAGCGGTCCTGATACAGAGGTAGGCATTCTCACCAACGGCAATGAACAACTGGCACTGGTTGCAGGCAATGGCTCGTGGCAAGACGCAGTGTTTTGGGGCAGTGGTCAGTTTGCTCAAACACCACAATTCGAAACCGACATGGTGAACGGGTGTCTTCCTCAAACCATCGCGCTCCAAGCCAACAACAATCTGTTCGAGTCCATTCCATCACCGGCCGATGGCGAATCGGTGTATCGTTCGTGCAGCGATGCTTCTGTTTGGCTTTCCGACGGTGCAGCCATCACCCCGGGAGCATCGAACGGCGGCACAACGCAAGGGAGCATCACCATCAGCGCAAGCAACAACAATCCGTGCACAGGAAGCACCGTCACCCTCACCGCGCAGTCAACCACATCGACCGGCACCATCGAATGGAACACGGGCAGTACCGGCAATGCAATCGAAGTAACTGCGGGCGGTGTTTATACTGCGACGCTCTCCGTTGAAGGCGGCTGCGATCTCACGGGTTCTATCAACCTCGTCTATGAGCCCGGCCCCTCGGTCGATGCGGGTAACGATGGCACATACAATTGCGAAACGTCTCTCCTCATCGAGGCTACCACGAATGCCGACAGTGTGTATTGGGAACCAACACTGGGCTTGAACAACGCAGGTGTTTTGAATCCGCTTGCCTCGCCTATTTATACTACCAACTACACCCTGTATGCAGTGGGCAACAATTGCACAGCCAGCGACCAGGTTACCGTTTATGCCGATTGTGGCAACGAAGCCATCCCCAACATCATTACTCCCAATGGCGATGGTAAAAACGACACGTTTCAACCCGAATGGGCGTTGGGATATCGCAGACATTTAACGGTGTATAATCGCTGGGGCGCTCAGGTTTTCGAAACAACCGATGCCCGCGCAGGCTGGAACGCCAAGATAAACGGCGAACCCGTTACTGAAGGAGTGTATTATTATATTCTCACCGCCGTTGACCCTTCAGGCAACACCATCGAGCAACGCAACGGCTATTTCCAAGTCGTGAAATAAACCCTTCCCAACATCTCGCCTTCAACCCCACTCCCCAGTCCCTACTCCTCAGTCCTCAGTCCTCAGTCCCCACTCCTCAGTACCTCTCCCCTATCACATTCAAATGGTGCTTCGCATGCCCCGCAATCATAAACCCAATCATACGAGCCGACACGCCCACGTTGTTGGCAGTTCCCATAAAATCCAGCATGCTGTCGTTCATGGTGCTGTAAAGTGAAAGCGTTGCGCTGCGCACCGAGACTAAATCATCCAGCAATTGCAATCGAGAAAAGCGCAGGTGCGCTGTGTTGGCGATGTATAGATTTTCGTCGAACCCCGGTTGCGGTGTATCATCATGCCTCGAGAAGCGCAAGGCGCGATAAGAAAGAATGCGCTCGGTTTCGATGATGTGACGAAACACCTGCTCAATGGTCCATTTGCCCGGCGCATAGGCATAGGTCAAACGTTCTTCCGGAATAGACAGAAGGGCCTCCTCCATGAGGTCCAGATTATCTTTCAAAGCAACCAACAAATCGTCGGTTGTTACAAGGTCGAAATACGAATGATAGTACTTCGGCGAGTGGGTATAGAGTGAAGCATGTGGCATGGTGCAAATATGAACACTGGTTTGGTTGGTACGATTATTTTCATTTCTATCTACTTCCTAAATACCTTTGAAACATGAACCTCAATCGTCGCGATTTCATGTCGCAGATCGGACTCCTGAGCGCCTGCGTCGTGTTATCGAGCAAGGCGTGGGGGCTTCGACCTATTCCCTCTTTTACCGGCGTGGTGGTTGAAACTCCGCTTACAGGCGAAGACCTCTTCGCCTATATGCAACGCAAGCGGGGTAGTTATGACGTAACCCTCTACCGTCAGCTCGTGGGCGCAGCCAATGAGTTTAAAGAAGGAGACGAAATAGCAGGGATCTCGGCTGCGAATGAAGCTTCTAGAAAGGCCGCACGCGTACTCATTGCGAATACACGCCTAGCCGATGTGTATGAGCATCCGCTTTTTAAAGACCAACAATACGAACTCATTCAAACGACAACTGCTTATGACAACGAAGTCATGGGATGGACGTTTGGTCGGTTCAAGTCGTTCCTGCTTCAATCGAGTGAAGAGGATATCAAAGGCATCATGCCTTTCCTTACGAGCGATTGCATTGCCCTGGTGGTGAAGCTTATGAGCAATGAAGAACTGATTGCCGTAAGCAGCAAAGTATTCAATCCGCTACCCAATAGCAACATCGGAGCGAAAGGGTACATGAGCGCTCGAGTGCAACCCAACTCACCTACCGACGATATTGAAGACATCGTTTGGCAGGTGTTCAATGCATGGGCTTTCGGTGTGGGTGATTTAGTGCTCGGCACCAACCCCGTTTCGAGCGACCCACAATCGGTGGCGCGCATCGAATCGGC
>JBKCGW010000229.1:0-7144 GCA_046303175.1 Flavobacteriales bacterium | reverse complement strand
ATGGAGGGCAAATATAGGTTTGAGATCTTAAACTTTATCCCTTACCCCTTATCCTTTCTAAGACTTGCTCTTAAACTTCGAAATCGCATTGCGAGTGAAATCCGACAACACGAGTCGGCCGCTGATGCCGGCGCGCTCCACGAGCAGGTCGTCCCAGTTTTCGGTGCCTTGCCAGAAGATCTTTTTCAATTCTGCCATGGCCTCGGGGTTGGAGTTGACCAATCGCTGTGCAAGTGCATCAATGGCTTGGTCCATGGCCTCAACCGTGTCGAACACTTCGTTGTAAAGTCCCTTTTCCTTGGCCCACTGAGCCGATTGCCATTCGGTGGCGTTGATGGCGAGTTGCGACATGGCTGAAAGTCCCATCTTGCGCTGAACCGCCGGTCCAACAACGAAGGGGCCAATGCCCACGGCCAACTCACTTAGTTTTATGGATGATTGCGCGGTAGCAAAGCAGTAATCTACACTGGATGCCAATCCTACACCTCCGCCAACAGCTTTGTTGTGAATTCGTCCAATGACGAGCTTGGTGCTTTTGCGCATGGCGTTAATGACATGGGCGAACCCGCTAAAAAATCGGGTACCGCCTTCCAAGTCTTCAATCGCAATGAGCTCATCGAAACTTGCCCCGGCGCAAAACGCTTTCTCGCCTTCGCTGCGCAAAACGATGATAACCGTTGCAGGGTCGTTGCTAACGCGCGTGATGGTGTCGCCCAACTCACGCAACAAGGCACCGGGAAGCGAATTGCTTTGCGGGTGAAAAAATGAAACGGTTGCTGTACCTCCCTTAGAGGTAACGGTAACTTTTCCGTTGTCCATATGGCCTTCGTAAGATTATCCGCGCTTGGGAATCGGAACGTAATCGCGCTTGGTTGAACCGGTGTACACTTGGCGTGGACGACCAATTGGCTCTCCGTGTTCGATCATTTCCTTCCACTGTGCAATCCAACCCGGCAGACGACCCAATGCGAACATTACGGTGAACATTTCGGTAGGAATACCAATAGCACGGTAGATGATACCTGAGTAGAAGTCTACGTTTGGATACAGCTTGCGCTCGATGAAGTAAGGATCTTTCAAAGCAACTTCTTCCAACTGCTTGGCGATATCGAGAACCGGATCGTGAATACCCAAACGGTTCAATACATCGTCGCAAGCCTTCTTGATGATTTTTGCGCGTGGATCGAAGTTCTTGTATACACGGTGACCGAAGCCCATCAAACGGAAAGAATCGTTCTTGTCCTTTGCTTTGTCTACCCACTTCTGCACATCACCACCATCTTGCTTGATACGCTCGAGCATTTCAATCACAGCCTGGTTGGCACCGCCGTGAAGCGGGCCCCACAACGCTGCAATACCGGCAGAGATAGAAGAGTAGAGGTTCGATTGTGAAGAGCCTACAATACGTACAGTCGACGTAGAGCAGTTTTGCTCGTGATCTGCGTGTAGAATGAGCAACTTGTTCAGCGCATCATCTACAACAGGGTCTATTTCGTAATCAGCCGTTGGCAACGCAAACATCATATGCAAGAAGTTTTGCGTGTAGCTATAGCTGTTTTTAGGATACATGATTGGGTGACCCACGCTCACCTTGTTTGCTTGAGCCGCTAGGGTAGCCATCTTGGCTATCAGGCGGTGCATGGTCAACTCGATGTCTTTGAATGGACGATTCGGATTTTGTGACTCCGGATAGAACGTAGACATGCTGGCGATCATCGATGACAATACGCCCATTGGGTGTGCTCCTGTTGGATACGCCTCGTAGAAACGCTTCATGTCTTCGTGCACCAACGTGTGGTGACTGATACTGCGCTGGAAGTAATCCAACTCCTTTTGAGTCGGCAATTCACCATAAATGATGAGGTAGGCTACTTCGAGAAACGAAGCGTATTCCGATAGCTGCTCAATCGGGTATCCACGGTACCAAAGAATTCCATTGTCACCATCGAGGAAGGTGATAGAACTTTTCGTAGAACCGGTGTTTTTAAATCCGGTGTCAAGGGTAATATATCCTGTTGTTTCCAGCAATTTGCTGATGTCGATGGCCTTCTCATTTTCAGTGCCTATCACAACTGGAAGTTCGTACTCTTTTCCTTCCAGTATCAATTTCGCCTTTTCGCTCATAACGTAAGTGGGTAATTTCAAAATTAGCGGCCGCAAGATAGTTAGCCGCGACGCTTAAACAATCAAAACATACATCGGTTCTTGAAAAAAAAGATTTGCCTTCAGTTCGGCTTGCTTTCAATCCAAATATGCTCTGTCTGAACAATTAACCGCTACTTGTTGTTGTAACTCATAATTCATTCCTACACTACGGGATATGTTAGCAGTTAATTGGGACCAAAACCTCTTCGAGAGAGCGCTGAGTGCAAAGCCGCATGATGCAGGCAACACGCTGCCTCACTACCATTTGGGCGACTCGCTCAACGTGGCTTACTCGTACTGCAAAAATATTACGGCAATTCATAGTAAGTCATTTTATATGGCTTCTGCACTGCTGAGTCCTCCAAAGCGCAATGCGGTTCGAGCATTGTATGCGTTTTGTAGGACAACAGACGATATTGTTGACAATGCAACGGGAGTGAACGATGACGATCTGATGTCTTGGAGAGATCAAAGCCTCGGTATTTGTCCACGGTTTAACGATCCTGTATCGATTGCTTGGGCCAACACCCGACAAGAATATCGGATACCTGCGTGCTATGCCTTGCAGTTAATCGATGGTGTTTCGCGCGATATCCGCACCCATCACTATGCAGACTTCGAAAATTTGGCTGATTACTGCTACGGGGTTGCTTCCACGGTGGGGCTCATGAGTATGCACATCATTGGATACTCCAATGAAAAGGCTATTCGCTATGCCGTGAAATTAGGTGTGGCCCTGCAGCTCACCAACATCCTTCGCGATATAGCCGAGGATTATAAAAGAGGTCGCATTTACCTACCGCAAAACGAATTAGAACAATTTGGAATTACCGATGCTCATTTTAAGCACGGTATAGTGGATGAGGCGTGGATTGCGATGATGAAGTTTCAAATTGCCCGAACGCGTAGTATTTACGAAGAGTCGTGGCCCGGAATTGCCATGCTCAATGCAGATGGTCGAATGTCCATAGCTGCAGCGGCAACATTTTATAAAGGGATTTTAAACGATATCGAAAAACGTGGTTACGATGTCTTTTCAGGTCGTGCCAATGTATCCAAATGGGGCAAGCTGAAACAGCTACCGGCCATCTGGTATCAATGCAACCTTGCTCCCGACATGAGTATTATTTCTCCTAATTCAATCTAAGATGATGAAAGCGAAAAAAGAGATTGTAGTAATAGGCGCCGGATTTGGCGGATTGTCTGCCGGAATTCGCCTCGCAGCTGCCGGTCATGACGTGACCCTCTACGACAAGCGCGACAAAGTAGGTGGCCGAGGCTATCAGTACGAAATCAACGGATTCAAGTTCGATGGTGGCCCTACCGTTATGACTGCGCCCTATATGTTTGATGAGCTATTCGCTCTGGCCGGAAAGAAGCGGGAAGATTATTTCGACCTCATTGCGCTCGATCCATTTTACCGCATTTTCAACGAGAAAGGGGAGCCTTACAACTACTACCGCGATTTGGAGATGGCGAAAAAGGAAGTCGCCAAATTCAGCCCATCTGATGTTGATGGCTTTGAGCGCTTTGTTAAAAGCACGGAAGAGGTCTTCAAGCGTTTTCATCCTCATACTGAACGGCCTTTTTTGAATGTAGGCGACATGATGCGCATTATGCCGGACATCATCAAGACGAACACCTTCTTGCCTATGTACCATTACGCGGCGCGTTATGTGAAGGATGAGTTCATTCGTCGCATATGCTCTTTTCACCCGCTGCTGGTTGGTGGGAATCCGTTTGACACACCCTCAATTATGGCCCTCATTATTCAATTTGAAAAGGAGTGGGGTGTGCATTATGCACGCGGAGGAACGGGTGCTGCCGTGGCAGCCTTGGGTAAACTCTTCGTGGAATTAGGCGGAAAACTTAAACTGAATACGGAGGTCGAAGAAATACTCATTGAAAACGGAAGAGCGGCAGGCGTTAAATTGATGGATGGCACCGTGCACAAAACGGATGTGCTCGTATCGAACTCAGATGTTGCTTTCACCTACAAGAATCTCATCAAGAAGCATAACCGTCCGAAAAAGGTCGATTTATACTTTGATAACTTGCAGTACAGCAATTCGCTTGTTGTAATTTACTTCGGGACGAAGAAGCGTTATACGGATAGTAAACTGGCTCACCACAATATTATACTCGGTGAACGCTACAAAGGCTTGCTCAAAGACATCTTCAACGCCAAGACATTGCCCGAAGATTTCTCTCTTTACCTGCATATGCCTACGATTACCGATGAAAGTATCGCTCCCGAAGGCTGCGAATCATTTTACGTGTTGAGCCTTGTACCGCATTTAGATGCCAACATCGATTGGAAGACCATCGGTCCTAAGTACAATGACAAGGTACTTCAGTTCCTGGAGGAAAATTACCTGCCGGATTTGCGTGAGAACATCGTGGCGATGCACTCCATCGATCCGGTGCACTTCAATAAAACGCTGAATAGTCACAAAGGGGCTGCTTTCTCTGTAAAGCCATCGCTTACCCAATCGGGTTGGATGCGTCCGCACAACAAATCATCGTTCTTCGAGGATTTATACTTTGCAGGCGCAGGCACACACCCGGGGGCTGGGGTTCCCGCAGTTATCGCCAGCGGTAAAATTGCAGCGGAACTCATCGACCCGGAAGCAGCCAAGACCTGGACACGCATGGAAACCCCCACACTTAATAAAACGGTGAAGCCGGCCTCTAAGGCAGCGGCTGTGCTCTGATAGATGCCTGTCACAGCCCACATAACACCTCCTTACTTGGAGCATGGTTTCTTGCGCAATAGCAAAGAGACTGCTATGGATAATTTGGAGGTTGAAGGGTCTATACCCGAGTGGCTCAACGGTGAGTTGATTCGCAACGGGCCTGGGCAAGTAATGATTGACAAGCCGATGAAGCATTGGTTCGACGGTTTTGCCATGCTTCATCGATTTCACTTGAGCAAGGGAAAAGTAGGGTATCGAAGCCGATTCATTCAGTGCAATGCATTTAAAGCGGCTCAGCAGGAAGGACGCATTGCTTACTCAGATTTTGCAACGGATCCTTGCCGAACGCTCTTCCAACAGATTCAAACGATATTCAATCCTGATCCGAAAATTACCGACAGCGCCAAGGTCAATGTTGGCCGGATAGGGGAGAAGACCTTTGCCTTTGGGGAGCCCCTCATGCAAATCCAGATTGACCCCAACACGCTGGAGTCGATTGGCGTATATGATTTCGGAAAGTATGGCGGCAATCGTATGACCACCGCTCATCCACTAGTCGATGAGCACGGTGCATACAACCTGGTCGTGCAGTATGGCCCCATCAACTTCTACAAGATTTACGAAATAAGTGGGGAAGCCAAGGAGCTTGCTTCTGTTCCGGTGCGCATGCCCGGCTACATGCATAGCTTCGGAATGAGTGAGAATTACTTCATCATTGCCGAATTTCCATTGGTGGTGCAATCCATCATGCTCTTGTTCCGCGCCAAGCCGTTTATAGAGAACTTCCACTGGAAGCCCTCCATGGGAAGTCGGTTTATCATCATCGATCGCAAAACAGGGAAACGAGTTTCGACTATAAAGGTGCCTTCGTTTTTCAGCTTCCATCATGTGTTTGCCCGCGAAAGGGGAGATGTGTTGGAAGTGGATTTGTGTGCATACGACAATGCCGATATCATCAGCCATTACTATAAAGCGAAACTGTCGAAATCGGATGAGCCCCTTCCCAAAGGCACCATGCGCAGGTTTACTCTCGACTTGAAAAACGGTAAGTGCATCGAGTCAAGGCAACTGGCTGATGTGTGCCTGGAATTGCCTGTAATCAATCACTCTTTTGCGCGGACCCACTCGTCGTATCGATACGTTTACGGTTGCGGCGTCAACGAGAAAAGACCGAACGAGTTTTACAACCAAATCGAAAAGATAGATACTGAAAAGGGAACATCTCAGTCATGGTACCGCGAGTATCACTATCCGGGCGAACCGGTGTTTGTGCCATCGCCGGGCGCTCATTCGGAAGATGATGGCATGTTGCTTTCGGTAGTTTTGAACGCCGAAAGTCAAACGTCCTATTTGCTTGTACTCGATGCGAGCACGATGAAGGAAGTGGGCAAGGCCTTTCTTTCGCACAGTATATTATTTGGCTATCACGGAACATTTTTAACTCAACATGCAAGCAATGAATAAGTCTATTTTTTTAGTCATAATCGCAAGTCTCGTCCTTCTGGGCTTTCGCACTCCACCTGCAGGAGGTGTGGTAGTAAAGATTAAGGGCATTGAAGGCAACGCAGGTCAGTTGGCATTGCTCATTTTTAACGGGGCCAACGGCTTCCCTTCCGAGCATACGAAAGCGATGAAACAAGCGATGGTTCCAATAACGGGAAGCACGGTAGCATATACGTTTCCCGATCTGCCGGCCGGTACCTACGCGGTAACGGTCATGCACGATGAGAACAAAAACAACACGCTCGACACCAATATGTTTGGTATTCCGGAAGAGGGTATTGGTGTTTCAAACAACGCCTTGAGCATGTTTGGTCCTCCGGCGTTCAAGGAGTGTGCTTTCACGCACAATGGGAGTTCAACCACCATCGAGATAACCCTGGATTATTGATGAGGTTGTTTGTTTTGCTCATAGTGCTTTTGTTGAGCGTGCCGATTTATGCGCAGCAGAAATGCGTAGTGTCGGGTCAGTGTCGCGATGCCAATACACGCGAGCCGCTTGAGTTTGTGCAAGTGGTGCTTGGTGAGGGGGCTGCGCATACTGCTACCAATCAGTTGGGCAAGTTCTTGTTGGAAGCACCCATGGGCAGCTATGCCTTGAAAGCAACCATACTCGGATACGAACCGTTTTCGTTGGCTGAAGTGATTTTACAACCGCGCGATACGGTGCGTCTTGTGATTGAAATGGTACCCGGATCCGGAGCATTTCAGGAAGTGATTGTAGAAGCTGCTCCGTTCAAACGGGGTATCGATGTGCCTTCCTCCATGCGCAGTTTGGGAGCCAATGAAATTCAGCGAAATCC
>JBKCGW010000228.1:0-3803 GCA_046303175.1 Flavobacteriales bacterium | reverse complement strand
CAAGGCGACTTCTTTATGCTGTGGGCAAAACCAACCGCCAAGGGCTATATCGATTCACTCGACTTCAAGGTAAACAATACGCCTGCGAATTGGGATTACTTCGAAGACCAAGAAGACATTGCTGTTCTCACCCTTCCACAGCCGCTGGCTCCGGGTGCATCCATTACCGTAAGCACACCCTTCTTCGTGAAACTGCCAAGCGGTTCTATTTCTCGCTTGGGACACATCGAGCAGAGTTACCAAATCACGCAATGGTACCCGAAGCCTGCGGTGTATGACAAAGACGGATGGCACCCCATCCCCTACCTCACGCAAGGTGAATTCTACAGCGAGTTCGGTAGTTTCGATGTGAAAATCACCTTGCCCGAAAACTACACCGTGGGCGCAACAGGAGATCTTCAAACCCAATCGGAAATTGACCGCCTCAATAAACTGGCAGGCGAAGAAGGCCCTTCTAACGATGACTTCCCGGCTTCCTCTACTTCCATGAAAACGCTGCACTACAAACAGTCCAACGTGCACGACTTTGGATGGTTTGCCGACAAGCGCTGGATTGTGCGCAAGGGTGAGCTGGAATTGCCTCACAGCAAGAAGAAAGTCACCACATGGGCAATGTTTACGCACGGCAACAAATCCATTTGGGAAGAAGAGGGCATCAAATCGATCAACGACGGACTCTATTACTACTCGCTTTGGTCGGGCGATTATCCCTACGACGTCTGCACCGCAGTTGACGGCACTATCAGCGCAGGCGGTGGCATGGAATATCCCAACGTCACTGTGATTGGTAATTCGGGCAATGCTACGCAATTGCGCACAGTAATCATTCACGAAGTGGGTCACAACTGGTTCTACGGCATTCTGGGAAGCAACGAGCGCGACAACGCCTGGATGGATGAAGGAATCAACTCATTCTTCGAAACACGATCCATCATGGCCACTCGAAAGGACAGCGCTGATGCTATCGATGCAATGATCCAAATTGGTCAATTGGATATCAAAAAAATACTCGGCCTGGAAAACATTTCCTACGCCTATTTAACGGAAGAACTGCCCTACCTGATTGCAGCGCGCACGGGTGAAGACCAGCCTATTCAAGCCCCCAGCGATGATTACACCAACCTCAACTATGGCGGCATCGTTTATAAAAAGACAGCACTCGCTTTCAACTATCTCATGCAGTATTTAGGCGAAGACATGATGAACCGATGCATGGCTGCTTATTTCGAAGCATGGAAGTTCAAGCACCCCTCGCCAGCCGATATCGAAGCAGTATTCGAAGCAACCTCCGGTAAAAACCTGGATTGGTTCTTCCAAGAATTGATTCCATCCACGCTTCATGTCGATTATGCCGTGAAAGGATTGCGCAAAACAGATTCAGGTTACAGCGTAAAAGTTTGCAACCGCGGGGATATCGCCTCTCCGTTCTCGATTGAAGTATCGCGCAATGGCAACGAGAAATCGCTTGCATGGAACGATGGCATTGAACCCGGCAAATCGACACGAATCAACCTCGCTGCTGAAAAAGGCGACCGTATTCGGGTCAACTCAGTAACGGGCATTCCGGAATACAACCGCAACAACAACAACCTGCATACCGACGGACTCTTTCACACCCTGGAGCCGACGACCTTGAAAGTACTGAGCAGCATCGACAACCCGGAAACTTCACAACTGTTTTGGATACCGCTGGTTGGTTGGAACGAATATAATAAATGGATGCTCGGCGTGAATCTTCACAACCGCACCATCCCGCGCAAGAATTTTCAATGGAGCATTTCTCCAATGTACAGCTTCTACACAGGATCCATCAATGGATTGGGCAGTATCGAATATAACAATGGCTCTTGGAGTGGCGGTGTAAACGCACGTCGTTTTGCGCATTCGTCGCTCACTTACACCAATGAAACTGCTGTCCTAACCTACGATGTCATCAACCCGTATATCCAAGCCAAGCTGTTCCCCAACCGCGTGCGCAAAGATTGGAGTGGCTCGGTGCAGCTATCGTACTTCAGCATGCTGGAATTGGTTAAGTACACACGCAAGCCTGTATTCGATGAATTCCGCTACGTTCGTCAAGGCTATGGCTCATCCATTCGCAAAGGTCATTGGCGCTTGGAAGCAACAGTTGCCAAGAAACTTCCGCGAAGCACATTCCGCCTGCGCAGCACAGCTGAAATGGGCGACTTCACCGATGGTACGATTGTGCAACAACACACCCTCGAGCACGACTGGATTTACAAAGGAAAAGGTGCCAAGAAAATTCGCACGCGACTGTATGCCGGTATGAGCAATGGCTTTTACCTGAACCTCGCAGGGCAATACGGTGGCGCGCGCAGCAACAGCATGAGTCCGGGCAATACACTTCGCAACGACTACCTGTATGAGGGTCTATTCTTGGGCCGCGATCAAGAAACCGGTTTCATGTCGCAGCAATTCATGCGCACACAAGGCGGCCTCGCTGCACCCACAACGCAATCGGCCAACCGACTGCTCCTCTCCCTAAACTCAGAAATGGAAGTACCCTTCAAACTTCCGCTCAGCGTCTACGGAGGTGCTGCTTTCTTGAAAAACGAAGCAGATGTGAAAGCATTTCCTCCATCGCAAGGGTCGCCAACATCACTTCCGGCACCTACCGATTATAGCAATCGCATCGCATGGAATGCAGGGGTGGCCGTGCGCATCATACCAAACATTTTCAAGATCTACGTTCCGATTGTATACAGCAGCAATATTGGCGATGAAGTCGATGCGCGTTCGCTTAACTTCGCCCAATGCATTCTGTTTGAGCTCAATCTTCAAGGAATGAATCCGTTCAAGATTACTGAAACCGTTGCTAATCGCTAATAAGCATGCAAGAGCCGCGTACTAAAATCTACTTCGCATCCGACTTCCATCTGGGCTCTCCCAATGATGAAGTAAGTCTAGTGCGCGAGAAGAAGATTGTGGCTTGGCTTGAAGCAGCGCGAAAGGATGCTGCGGAAATTTTTTTGGTAGGCGACATTTTCGATTTCTGGTTTGAATACAAGCGTGCAGTCCCACGCGGATACACCCGTTTACTGGGAAAAATTTCGGAAATCACTGATAGTGGCATCCCGGTGCATGTATTCACGGGCAACCACGACATGTGGATTTTTGATTACCTGCCAAGTGAATGTGGCGTTCAGGTGCACCGAGCGCCCATTGAACGCACGTGGAATGGAAAGCAATTTTTAATTGGCCACGGCGATGGACTTGGTCCGGGTGACTACGGATACAAATTCATTAAAAAGATTTTCGCCAGTAAGGTTTGTCAATGGCTATTCGCCCGTTTGCATCCGAACTTCGGCATATGGCTTGCGCGCTCACTCTCGGGATACAGCAGAAGCACAACAGGCCACAAAGACAAAGAGTATTTGGGTGCCGATAAGGAGTGGCTCATTCAATATTGCCGCGAAGTATTGGAGACGAAGCAATACGACTATTTCATCTTCGGACACAGGCACATGGCCATCGACTTCCGTCTGAATGATAAATCGCGCTACATCAACTTGGGAGAATGGATGCACCAGGAGTCTTGGGCTTGCTGGGATGGTGAAGAGCTGATATTGATGAATCCTGCTATTAAAGGATAATTGAAGGTTGAAAGTTGAAGGTTGAAAGTTGAAGGTTAGCTGCTCCTATTATCCTACAATCCTGCTATCCTACAGTCCGCCCCATTCACGGCTTAATCGCCTCTTCCCATACTGCGCGCCATCCTTTCCAATCGCCTTTCTCAGCAACTGTTTCATTGTGCCAAAGCGACACAAAATCGCCGCCTGTGC
>JBKCGW010000227.1:0-20043 GCA_046303175.1 Flavobacteriales bacterium | reverse complement strand
CCGGCCTCTTCAATGGCAGTGAGAAACTGACGGGTTATTTTGAGATCTTCGAATGTGCTCATGGTTTATACCTCGTCTTCAGAAATCCATTTGTAAATATCCGGTGCCTGGTAGTTCATCATTCGATCGATGAGTCGGTTGGTGTCATCATCAACCAGTATCAAATCGCGAACAGTGGTATTGAGGAAACCTTCGTCGCACATGTGATGAACAAAACTTACCAGGTGGTCGAAATACCCATTCACATTGAGCAATCCGATGGGGTATTCATGCATGCCTAGTTGTCCCCAAGTGAGAATTTCAAAGAGCTCATCGAGTGTGCCATAGCCACCGGGGAGTGCCATTACGCCCTGACTTAGACGGTGCATGAGCATTTTGCGCTCGTGCATGGTGTCTACTACATGCAGGTTTGTAACCCCGTAGTGTGTTACTTCTTTGGTGCGCAGAAACTTGGGGATAACACCTGTAACAACGCCACCTTCGGAAAGCGCGCCATCGGCCACGGCCCCCATGATTCCGATTTTTCCTCCTCCAAAGACAACTTCTATCGAGCGCGAGGCCAACAGTTTACCTGTTTGGAAGCCAACCTCCTTGTAAATTGGTATGTTTCCTTCGCTTGCGCCGCAAAAGACCGTGATGCTTTTCATGAGCGCAAGATAGGCCGCAATTAGTTTTTGATGATGCGAATAACGCTACCGTCTGTAAGGCGCAGGATGTACATTCCCGAAAGCCAGGATGAGGTGTTTATCATTCTATCGTTGCTCACGCTTCCAATACTTTTTCCGGCGAGGTCGATGATGGTGCCCGCAACCTGGCGGTTGAAGAAGACCATGTCATGCGCAGGATTGGGGTAGGCGATGAGACTGGAAGTTTCGTTTTCTGCAATGCTGATGGTGCCTTGATTGTTGGACGCATCGGGAGTTGAAACGATGAAGAGCACCCATTCCTCTGAGCCATCGGTCAACCTTCCGAGTGATGTATCAGGTGCGATATAATCCCACTGAATTTCATCGGCTAGGGTATAGCCGTCGGGGCTTGCCAGGCTCAAGTACTCACCGTTGTTCGAGAGTCGGAAGTCGGCATGTCGCACCCCTTGTTCTACATCGGCATCTGCCCAAAAGAGCAGCCAACCTTGAGCAGGCACGGTAACGCTGTCGGGAAAGACAGAAGGTATTATCCATTTGTTGCGCACTTCCGGATCATCACTGAAGTAGTAACCGCCCAAGTTCACGGGACTGTTGGTCGGGTTGTAGATTTCTATCCAGTCTTCCAGTTCGCCGACATTATCGGTAATACCGTTTTGGTTAGCCGTTAGAATTTCATTGATTACAACACCTGCGGGTTGAATCACGAAAAGTTGGTTGGTGACAGTAGGAGTAGGGGAGGCGAATTCGATGCTGTTGGAAGCTCCGTCGCTGGCCCGTCCCCAACTATGGTCGGCTACGGCTGCAGGGTATGCGTAGGAGTCGACAGAGCTTGTGCCATCGGGGCCAATGAGCTCGATGGAAGCACCGTTGGTAGGAAGTTGTAGCGGACTGTGATTGACATCGTCGGTGATGTCGTTGTCGCACCATATGAGCAGAAAACCGCCGGGAGGAATGACTGTTCTTGCCGGGCGCGTATTGGGGATAATCCATGGCGTACCTCCGTTGATGCTGACGCTGTAGTTGGCCGCATTGACCTGAAAATTATTTGGGTTGTAGATTTCAATCCACGGGTCAAACTCGCCCTCGAGGTCATCGTAGGTTGATTCATTGATTGCCTGCACTTCATTGATGAAAAGGAGGCTGTTGTTTTGGATTTCGAAATTGTTGTCGTCAAACGTTACGTTGTTGAAGTACTGCCATTGCGGGCATCCGTCGCACGAGCGTCCCCAGCTCACGTCGGGAGCCATTTCGGGGTAGGTTACACTGTCTATAACCGTAATGCCATCGGGTGCGGTGAGTAGAAACGTTTCTCCTTCGCTGCTGAGCACAAACCCTGCGTTGTGATCGGCGCCTTGAGAGTTCATATTGTTGAAGTCGTCGTCAACCCAAAGCACAATGAAGTTATTGGGTAGAACAGTTGTAACTCCCGCGTCGATAGCCGGTATCTGCCACTTGGTAAGTGTATCCGGGTCGTCGCTGATGTAGTAGCCTGCCAGGTTCGTAATCGGACTTCCCGGCGGATTATAGATTTCTACCCAGTCATCGTATTCAAAGAAATCATCCATAACCGTAGTCTGGTTGTTGGTGAGGATTTCGTTAATGCGCAGGTTGAGGTTTTGAGCGTTTAGCGCAGAACCAAGAATTATTAGTACAGCAGATAAGTAGAGCTTTTGTTTCATATGTGTAAGCACAAAGTTAAGGGGTAATTACCGGTTTAGTAAGTGTCGGCTTTAGTTTGAGGCACGTTGGACTTGTTTTAGAGCGGTTTCTCGGTTTTGCTCATCGGACGCGCTGCTGCGCGTCTTTACCCGGAGTTTGATAGATCAGGATTTTTGTCAGGAGAACGGCCGTTGTAAGTAGGTTACAATCTGCATGCGTTGGTTTGACAGCATCAATCCAATTATTGATTATACGCAGGAGTGAGTCCTGTGAGCCGTATTAATCGCTATCTTTCAACCATGGCCGAACGCGCAATAATGCATATGGACCTTGACACGTTTTTCGTGTCGGTAGAGCGCCTGCTCGATAGTCGGCTCAATGGCAAACCGGTGCTTATTGGCGGCACGAGCGATCGTGGTGTGGTGGCATCCTGCAGTTACGAGGCGCGCAAGTTTGGTGTGCACAGCGCCATGCCTATGAAGCTGGCCAAGCAGCTGTGTCCGGAGGCGGTGGTGATTCGCGGCAACTCGGCCAACTACATGAAGTACTCCGACATGGTGAGTGAGATTGTACGCGAGGCTGTGCCTTTGTTTGAAAAGACTTCTGTCGATGAGTTCTATTGCGACCTCTCGGGCATGGATAAGTTTTTCGGTTGCTATCAGTACGGAACCGAGTTACGTGAGCGTGTAATTCGCGAAACGGGTTTACCGATTTCATTCGGTCTCTCGGAAAACAAGACGGTGTCGAAAGTGGCCACTGGCGAGGCTAAACCCAACAACCAGCGGCGTATTTTGATGGGCGATGAGAAGCCCTTCCTTGCTCCGCTCTCCATACAGAAAATACCGATGGTAGGCGATAAGACCTATCAGACGCTGCGCAACATGGGCGTGAGCAAGATCCAGACGGTGCAGGAGATGCCGGTAGAGTTGATGGAAAATGCCTTTGGCGATAACGGCGTTACGATATGGCGCAAAGCAAATGGTATTGATCCATCACCGGTTATTCCCTATCAGGAGCGCAAGTCGATTTCTACCGAGCGTACCTTCGATCGCGATACCATCGACATCGTGAAGCTGCGCGGCATTTTGCTCGCTATGGCCGAAAATCTCGCGTTTCAATTGCGCCGAGGCGATAAGCTCACTTCGTGTATTACCATCAAGGTGCGTTACTCCGATTTCCAAACGCATACGCAACAATGTCGGATACCCTTTACTTCGGCTGATCATCTTATCGTACCACGCGTGCTTGAGTTGTTCGATAAGGTGTACAACCGACGTATGCTCGTGCGACTTATCGGTGTGAAGTTTAGTCACCTGGTGGGCGGTGGTTATCAAATCAATTTGTTCGACGATACCGAAGAGCGAATCAATCTATACCAGGCCATGGACAAGATGCGCGAGAAGTATGGCGATCGTGCCGTGGTGAGTGCAGCAGGCATGATGGCCAAGTCTATCGGTCGCTGGAATCCGTTCAACGGTGATGCGCCGCCACTATTGGCCAATCGCCGACAATAAAGTCGTATTGCCGTGCTGAACAATCACTCGTATTACTCACTGCGCTACGGCACGCTGGAACCATCGGCAGTGTTGGAACTCGCCGAGCAACTCGGATACAAGACGCTGCCATTAACCGATATCAACTGCACGGCGGGTATTATTGAGTTCGCACGATTAGCTCTGAAGAAGGGAATGAAGCCTGTGGCGGGAATAGATTTTCGCAACGGAGTGAAACAGTGTTTTGTGGCATTGGCCCGAAACAACGGCGGATTTGCAGCCATCAACGAATATCTGTCTGCGCATTTACATGCAGGTGAAACCATACCTATGCGCGCCCCTTCATGGGAAAACACATTCGTTATCTACCCGCTTGTTCATTTTCTGGATGGAAGTATCGCGGTTGACGAACTGCGCGAACATGAGTTCATCGGCATAAGCTTACACGATGTGGGCAAGCTCCGATTTACAAAGGTGAAGTTGCCATCGGAGAAGCTTGTATACATGCATCCGGCGACTTTCTGCACGAAGCGCGATTTCAACGCGCATCGCCTCTTGCGTGCCATCGATAATAATACACTGCTGAGCAAGCTGCCTGTCGAAGAGCAAGCCGATGCAGAGGATAGGTTGTATGCAGAATCGCACGTGCGCGAAGTGCTCGATGAGTTTCAGTATGCTTTTGGTCGATCACGGCAACTGCTGGATGATTGCGCAATCGATTTTGGTTTCAAGGGAGAAACACACAAGAATCTCTTGCATTATGGCGAGAGTGCGGAAGAAGACGAAGCGCTCTTACTATCGCTGTGTAAAGAAGGATTGTCCTATCGATATCCGGATGCAGGACCTCAAGTAATGCAGCGACTCGAAAAGGAGTTGCATCTCATTCGCGAAAAGAAATTCGTTTCGTATTTCCTTATCAACTGGGATATCGTGAATTATGCGCGCAGCAGGAATTATTACTACGTAGGGCGAGGTAGTGGTGCCAATAGTATTGTAGCTTATTTGCTGCGCATAACGGATGTCGATCCACTCGAACTCGATTTGTATTTCGAACGGTTCATCAATTTGTTTCGTCAATCACCGCCCGATTTCGATATCGATTTTTCATGGAAAGAACGTGAGGACATCACTCGCTACATTTTTGAGAAGTTTAGGAACGCCACCTTGCTGGGCGCATTCAACACGTTTCAGTATTCGGCCGTTGTGCGAGAGTTGGGAAAGGTGTTTGGCTTGCCCAAGAGCGATATCGATTTGCTCAGTGATGGTAAGTTCAACTACGACGAGTTGGACACCATGCATCAACAAGTATTGCGTTATGCTTCGTATTTGAAGGACTTTCCCAATTACATCAGCATTCACTCGGCGGGAATCCTCATTACTGAACAGCCAATCTATTATTACGGAGCGACTTTTTTACCACCCAAGGGTTTTCCGACGGCGATGTTCGATATGCATCAGGCTGAAGACATCGGAATCAATAAGCTCGATATTCTTTCTCAGAGGGGATTGGGAAAAATCAAGGATACACTTGCCATTATTCAATATAATCAGCCGGACAGGGCAGATATTGATATACACGACATCAAACGATTTAAGAATGACGAGCAATGCAACGACCTGTTGCGAAGAGGAGAGGCATTGGGCTGTTTTTATGTGGAGTCGCCGGCTATGCGCATGTTGCTTACCAAACTACAAACACACAATTACATCGGACTGGTTGCAGCTAGTTCGGTGATACGTCCGGGCGTGTCTTCATCGGGTATGATGCGCGCCTATATAATACGTGAACGAATACCGGAGCGTAGAAGCGATGCTCCCGAACCATTGATGCGATTGATGCCTGAAACGCACGGCGTGATGGTATACCAAGAGGATGTAATCAAAGTCGCGCATGAGTTTGCGGGACTTACGCTTGCGGAAGCCGATGTGCTGCGCCGAGGAATGAGTGGGAAGTTTCGGGGTAGGGACGAGTTTGAGCACGCACGTAACAACTTTCTTAAAGGCGCATTGGAACGCGGACACAGTGATACGTTGGTGCGCGATGTATGGCGACAGGTGGAGAGTTTTGCCGGCTATGCTTTTGCAAAGGGACACAGTGCGAGCTATGCGGTCGAGAGTTATCAGTGTCTTTTTTTGAAGGCTTATTTTCCATTGGAATACATGACAGCTACCATAAACAACTTTGGTGGTTTTTTTAAAACAGAGATATATGTGCATGAGGCTCGCATGCACGGTGCTCATATAGAAGCACCATGTGTAAATCGTTCTTCCGATGAGGCAAGTATTACCGGTGTTACTATCAATCTAGGCTTGCAAATGATCAAGGGGCTTGAGCATGGTGTGCGCGAGTCCATTGCACGTGCACGAATGAATGGTGAGTTTATAACGCTCGATGATTTTTTGGATCGCGTTGTCATTGGATTGGAGCAAGCGGTTTTGCTTGCGCGCATGGGGGCCTTACGTTTCACCGAAATGGGAAAGAAGGAATTGCTGTGGCAGCTGCACTTCAAGTTGGGGCATGGTGTGGCAGAGAATTCTGAGCAGTTGCTCTTCACCACGCGTCGTGCCGATGCAAAATTGCCGCAGCTCGAACATCACTGGCTCGAAGATGCTTATGACGAATTGGAGCTTTTGGGTTTTCCGCTTTGCAATCCCTTTCAGTTAATTGACTACACACAATTGCCTGAACATCGCTATTCTTCAGCCAACGAGATGAAGGAGTCTATACACCAAGAAATTCACATCATCGGATACAAGGTTGCCTTGAAACCAACTGGCACTAGCAAGGGAGAGGGGATGTTTTTCGGGACGTTTTTAGATGAGCAAGGTCATTTCATTGACACGGTTCATTTTCCTCCGGTTGCCAAAGCATTCCCTGCCAGCGGCTGGGGGCTGTTTCATATTCACGGCAAGGTGACGGAAGAATTTGGAGCCTTCACCATCGAGGTGAAATCGATTAAGCGACTCGATTTGTTGCCAGATCCTCGCGTTGCTGATGGTCCCTCACACCCTGCATTGATGCGAAAGAGCAGTGGCAATGATCGATGGGTGAATCGAACACTGCATGGTAAGCCCAAGCTGAAATGAAAAGTCCCGCTCTGTGGCGGGACTCTTCGGTGGTGTGGTTGCAATAAGCTTGTTATTGCTTGATGAATTTCTTTTGTTCCATTCCTTGCGCCGTATTCGCTTGCACGAAGTAAACGCCGGGAGCCAAGTGGCTCACATCGATACGCTGTTGAATAGAATTGAAGCTCTCGATTACTTTTCCTGAAATATCCAAGATGCTTACTTGCGATAGGTTGAAACCTTGAAGCATGAGCACGTCGCTTGCAGGGTTTGGATACACATTGAAACGTGAGGTTGTTTCTTCTTCTACATTCACAATGTTCTCTCCTTCGATGATCAGCAAGTTTTGATTGATTGCAGGGGCGAAAATCTTATCGGTAATTCCCGATGGCCAGCAAACGGTGATGCTGTCAATTTGTGCGTCTTGTCCAATGCCGAAGTGTGCATTGAGTGAGTGCAAGTAACGGAATCCTTCACCGCTGCGGATGTCGCGTATTTGTTGTCCACTTGGAGAGTACAGGGTTACACGGGCACCAAGACCGTTTTTATTACTTTCAACACCACGCATGTTCAGGGTGATGTAGTTATTGCCGTTCGGAACTCCCATATGCAGTGTGTTTCCGTTGGCAATGTCAATGAATCCGTCGTTGTTGTAGTCGCCCATTGGACCAACACTGAAACCAACATTCGAAGGAGCAAAAGTCATATTGCCGTTGTTGAGCATAATGCCGCCGCTTCCGCCGAGTACATCCACAAAACCATCGTTGTTGAAGTCAGCCGGAACCCACTCAATGCTCAAGCTTGTGTTATTATCCCAACCTGTTCCGGCAGTTACATCCGTGAACATGCCGTTGCCGTCATTCATCATCACTTTGTGCATGCCGTTGGCGCTTGAACTTGCACCAACCACTACGTCCATGTCTCCATCGTTGTCATAATCGGCCCATGCAGAAGACCAGGTTTGAACGTTATCGGCCAATCCAATTTCTTCACCTACTTCAGTAAACGTTCCATCGCCGTTGTTGCGGTGCATCTGGTTGATGTTGGCAGGAGAGTTACCTCCGCGACATTTTGCAATAAACATATCGATATCGCAGTCGTTGTCGTAGTCAATCCAAACCGATCCATAGTTACCTCCATCAGGAGTATCTCCCAATCCGCCCTGGTTCCAGTCAAACAACTGAGTACCGTTGTTGATGTACCACACATTGGGTTGTACGTCGTGGCATACAAATGCATCTAGATTGCCATCGTTGTTGATGTCAACCAGGTTTGAACGCTGACAGAAAATATAGCTCTCATCACCGGTTTCACTGTATGAAGAACCCGCGTCATCGGCCCAAATGAAGCTCGCTGCACCACCTGCATACAACAAATCGTTGAAGCCATTACCATCGAGGTCACCTCCGCACAAGCTCCAATATGGATCTGTGTATACGTCACCGCTTATAGCGTGCGTAATGCTGCTGAAAGTACCATCCGGTTGCTGATAGGCAATCGTGAGGTCCTGCCCTGATGGCTGAACGATGTCATCGAGGTAGTCGGCATTCATATCAATCGCTCCGAGAGGTGCAGACACCGGACCTGTGATTGGCATGAAATCAATAGCGTTTACAACTGGGTCTGTAACACTTAAGCTGAATGTGAAACCTGCCGGAGTCCAGAAGTTGTCCCATACAATAGTATAGGTAACTCCTGCAGAAACGTTTAATGAAGCGATAGAACTATAACCTGGACCGCTGTCGTCATCGCCACCCACGCAAGTGAGGTCACCACAAACACCTGTGTAGATGTGCATGCGCGTATCGGTAGGTGTAACACCTGTCACGTTGGAGCTCACGGTCATGTAATAGTCGGCATCAGGCGTGTAGGTGTACCACTCGGCAAGCTCAGCACCGCCTTGCGCTCCGGAGCAGGTTACCGCAGGAATTTCGGTTCCATCGACAGCATCCACAATGTAGAAGCCGGGCACGATGGATAGTGCTGAAGCGCAATTGTCCTGCGCCTGAGTAGCGAAGGTTAAAAGTGTGAAGACCCAAAACAGAGAGTATTGTTTTTTCATGGTTGGTTGGTTTGATATTTTATGGACAGGTTGGGGTTAGCGAATTTATGTAAGCTTCCAGCAATTCAATCGCTTCCTCATGAATTACTGTGCGTCCCAGCAAGGGCATGCGCTCTTGTTCGAGGGTTGTATTCAGTCGATAATACATCATGGAGCGATTTACATTGCTTCTCGCTATGACGTGTGTGAGTTGCGGCTGTTGTGGGATTACCTCTTGTGGAGGTATGCAAACTCCAAGGTTATCGGGGTTGGAAGTTTCACTCCAGGCCAAACGTAACGGGCGGTAATCGCAATGGCTGCCTTCGCGATGGCAGTGCGAGCAATTCATATCGACATATGCGCGCCAGCGATTTTCAAGCGATTGGGATGCATCCGTCCAGTCGACCACCGTTTCAATGTCGCTCGGGTAATCACTATTGAGGTATCCTACCTCTGCCCATTTCTGAAGTTGGTTTTTCAATCCATCTTCATACACAATCGACTTATTCAAGTTCTGTGGCTTAGGCCCGATGGGAGTTGATGTGTCGTTGAATTTGTGACAGGTGTAGCATTCCACTTCGCTCGGTATCCGATAATTCACGTTGCGCGTTTCCCCGTTCGCGTCTATCCACTCAATCATCTTGTATGCCCCTTCGGCATCGTAAGTGGCTTCCGTTTGTTCGTCGTTCCAGATGTAATCAGCAAATTTCCATTCGCCGTTTTTCTTATAGATGAGACGCGTTTCAATCACTTTGCGTTCACCCAGGGGCTGTACGTTATCGTAATAGAAGCTTTTAATCATTACGGTACCTTCAGGGAAATTCACGACTTCGTTGTCGCTTATGTATTGAGCACCGCTTCCTGCCGGCATCCAGATAAAGCGCTTCTTTTTGGCATAGTCCGAGAATAGAGGTGTAATGACGTCATACGGCAAAACACCTTCGTTGGGATGTAATTGCACCATGGTGTCGACGAAGAAGCGGTAGTCGGAAAGTTTGGGGTAAGGCACCTGGCTCAAATCGAATCGTACACCCGTTTCCGGCTGTGGATCGGGTTCTTCTGTGTCGGGTAGCTCCTCATCTTTACGACAGGCTGCAAGGGCAACCGTCACCAAGAGGGCAGTAGCGATCATGCGTGATTTCCATCTCATTTTTTTCTTCCGTAAAATTGCAGGACACCAAATGTATTTCAAAGACTTCAACTTTCCGTGAAAGGTTGTTTGAAGCGTTGGATTCGCAAAGCCTTTTGGAAAGCATATCGGAGAAAATAAAATCCTTTAACAGGAGCTTGTATTTGGACAGTCGATTGCCCAAGGGTATTTCGGTGTTGAATCCATTTCAAGACAATGCCGATGTATTCGATTGGTCAGATGCTTTTTACGACCGATTCTATTCCGATAGCCAAAAAAGACACCTCATCCTTGGAATCAACCCGGGAAGATTGGGGGCCGGTCAAACCGGTATTCCGTTTACAGATACCAAACGGTTACATGAATATTTCGGATTGGGGTCTTATAGCAATCTGACTCATGAATCTAGTAGTGCTTTTGTTTACCGCATGATTGATGCCTATGGTGGTGCCGAGAGTTTTTATAGTCGTTTTTTGGTGTCATCTGTTTGTCCATTGGGATTTGTGATGGATAAAAAGGGGAAGCAAGTCAATTTCAATTATTACGATAGTCCTGCGCTGCAGAAGGCGGTAACGCCGTTTATAGTGCGTTGCATAGAAGAACAGCTTTCATGGGCCATCGAAAGAGATCGAATATTCTGTCTTGGTACCGGTAAGAACCTGAAGTTTTTGCAGGATTTGAATGAAAGGTATCGGTGGTTTGAGACGATTGTTCCGCTCGAGCACCCGCGCTACATCATGCAATACAAGGCCTCGCGATTGGATGAATACATTGATAAATACATTGAGGCGTTACAAGGCGTATAACTTTTTCGCGATACCGTTGTTCTTTCGGTGATTAATTTTGCAACCATGGAAAATGTAAGCGCAATGCGTAAGTTGGATACGATAGAATCGGCACTGGAAGATATTCGTGAAGGAAAGTTGGTGATTGTTGTAGATGATGAGGATCGCGAGAATGAGGGCGATTTTATTGTAGCGGCAGAGCGCGCAACTCCTGAAACTATCAACTTCATGTCGAAATACGGGCGTGGATTGATTTGTGTCGCTGTTACGGAGGAAACTTGCCAGGCGTTGGGATTGGAAATGATGGTAACGAATAGTACCGATCCACATAAAACAGCGTTCACTGTTTCTATTGATTTACTTGGGCATGGTTGCACAACCGGAATAAGCGCCCACGATCGAGCGAAGACCATCCAAGCACTGGTAACCCCCGGTTTCAAACCGGAAGATTTTGCTCGTCCAGGACATATTTTTCCTTTAAAGGCCAAGAGCGGTGGTGTTTTGCGACGCACCGGCCATACTGAGGCGGCCGTTGATTTGGCACGTCTGGCGGGCCTTGCCCCCTCGGGAGCAATTGTGGAAATCATGAATGACGATGGCACGATGGCGCGTTTGCCCCAGCTGTTCGAAATAGCTGATCAGTTTGGATTGAAGCTTATTTCCATTCGCGATTTGATTGCCTACCGCTTGAGTCAGGAGACACTGATTGAGGAAGTGATTACCCAAAACGTTTCCACCGTTTATGGCGACTTCAAATTGGTTGGCTTTCGCCATACCATTGAGCAGCGTGAATATGTTGCACTGGTCAAAGGCTCTTGGACAGCCGATGAGGCGATACCTGTTAGGGTTCATTCCTCGAGCATGCTGAGCGATATATTCAATTTGAAACGAGCTGCGCAGGGATCGCAATTGGATGCTGCATTGCGCTTAATTCAAAAGGAAGGAAAAGGAGTTCTTGTATACATCAATCGAATGGACAATTCATCCGGCTTGTTGCAGCAAATTGAATCGCTGCTTTCAACCAATGAATCTTCTTCCGGATCAATGGATAATCGCGATTATGGTATCGGAGCGCAAATACTTCGCGCACTGGGTGTTCACAAAATGCGCATCATCACCAACCATCCGGAGAGCCGGAGAGCGGGTTTGGATGCGTATGGTTTGGAAATCAAGGATACCATTCCGCTGAACGGTTAGTCGCGTGCGTGCTGAATGCTCAGCAATGAGGCCATCTGAACCCCGCCATGCAGAACGGAAACCAGATACATCCCATTGGGCAACGATTCGGTTGAAAAGGTTGGAGTCCTTTCACTTCCTATTACAATATCCTCTTGATGGAGCAGTCTTCCTTCGATGGATGTGATTTGCAGGTTTGCACTGCCAACTAGGTTATTAGGCAGTTGAATTTGCACTCGATTGCTGGCGGGATTGGGGTATAGGTGCAAATCTGAAGTTTCGTCTATTTCGTTGATGTCAACAAACAGAGGGAGCTCGGTCATAATTCCGTTGGGTTTAATGGACCAAATGCGAAGTGGTTGACCGTTACTGTTGTTGGCCGGTTGACGGAATCCGGTGCTAACAATGGCTATGTTTTCTCCCACCCAAAGTTGATCCGCAGAAGGCAACGCGTAGGTTCCATAGAGGAATTGAGTGGGGTAGTTTCTCAGTTCAATACCGAAGTTTTCCGAAGCTTCAAGGCTTTGTGTGTTGCTTATTTCCCCGGGCTCTACAATGGTGAAAAATGGTACAATCGGAATGGAAGCTTCATTGATTTGAAGATTTCCCAAATCAGTTGCGCCATGAAAAAAATGAATGTCAAATTGATCCTGATTACTAGCGTTGGTTGTGAAGTCTTCTTGGATTTTCCAATCGAGAGCCGGCGAAGGATTGTAGCCTTCTGTATCGTAGATACCCCATAAATAAGCGCGATGGAGTTGGTTGGCTTGCAGTTGAAGCGTGTCGTCCAACAGCACAACTAGCGGTTGATTGACTTTCGTAACACGAATGTGGATGTCTTCATTGCACTGCACGGAAATGAATGCACTCGCACTCTCAAACGAAAATGCCGGCAGCACGATTGAATCTTGAACCCACACATCAACTTGTTGTAAGGAGGTGTCTGCGGATGTGTGGATGAATTGCATTTCACAATAAACGGGAGGGTCAGGAATTACCAGTGTATTCAGCAATGTCATAGGGCCACCAAGATCAGTGCTCAGCCACACGGAGGGAGTGGGTGAGTCTGACAAGGAATGAGTAAGCATGGTCACTCGGCGTTGCTGCAAGCCAATCGTTTCCAGGGGAGCATAAACGGCTGTAATACTATCGGTGGCAGAGTAGATTAGCCACTCGTCGTTGGTTGCTTGGATAGTAAGTGTGTCGCTTGAGAATCCGTATGCAACATCCGTGAAGATGGGTGTTTGAAGGAGCGTGTCGGCCAGAACGCTCACGACAGGCCACTGGCTCGCACCATGAAAAAGACTCAACTGCAGCTGTGTATCGGAGAGGTGGTTCGCCTGTTCAACTAGTTGAGTATATAAATGCGCTTCTGTTTCGGTTCCAAACCAGATGAGTTGATATGAATTACCGCTAAGGAGGTGCAGCGTATCACTCCAAATGCTATCAATTGGTCCTGCCAAGAGATTGGAATGGATGGTGAGCACAACATCTTTTCCGGCCGGAAAGGGGATGAAGGTGCTAGCCTCGTGCTGCTCGATAGTCTGAATCCATGTTGCATCATCTGTTTCGATGCGAATGCTCGAAGATGCGGGAAGGTTGGCTGAATGAAGGAATTGCACAGAGGCTTCCAATTCCCATTGAAGCGGTTGCAAGCACACCATAGGTCCCCCATTGGCAGTTGTGGCCCACATCCCAAGAGCCTGGCCGTTACTATTGGAACTTTGATTGAAGTAACCGCCGTTTACAATCGTGATTGCCTCGCCTGCCCAGTTAAGCGAAGAGACAGGGAGTGAAAAATCTCCTAATGGTTGATTGTTGGAAGCATCTTGAATGCTCCAACCGTAATCTGCAGAGAAGAGGTTGATGTATCCGGAGAAAGATCCATACGGCAGGTTATCGAAGGCAGTCAATTGAAAAAGCTGCGACTCTGCAACATCGATAGAATCAAACTCTGTCGCGCCCTGAAAAAACAAAATATCTACACTAGTCGCTGATGCACTGTTTTCAATCGCTTCGCTGAAGTGGTGTATAGATAAAGCTCGTCCGGGCGAATAGTTTGATTCATTCAAGTGACCGTTTAGGATAAAAATATGATTGGATGCTGCCGGAAGGGAAGCAGACCAAGAGTAATATGTGATGGTTGAGTCCTCAGAGTCTCTTACTTCCCAAAAAGAAGAGTCAGAAGCTGCAACCGTCATCATAGCTGTTGCCTCGTGAAAATCAATGTCGCTGGCCCACGTGGCTCCGTTTAGTCGAATATCAACCTGTTGGAGGCTAGTATCCGATGCGTTATGAATAAACTGGACACGGGCTATCTGTGCAAAGCAACTCACTGACAAAATCATCCATGCAGCTAGTGCAGCGGCGCTAAGAGCAATATTCTTAACCATGGCGTGAAAATAGGAATCGAAATGCTAAATGAGAATGACGGTTCATGTGATTATGGTCAATGGGAGGCATTGTTCGAGTAATTGCGGGTGTGATTGAACTTTTAGCGTCCGCTTGTTGTTAGACAATATATAATCCAATCCAAATGCAAGAATTCAGTATAAAAGACCTTGAAAGCTATACCGGCATTAAGGCTCACACCATACGCATTTGGGAACAGCGTTACGGTTTGCTTAAACCGGAGAGAACCGATTCAAACATTCGGAAGTATTCGGATAAGGAACTAAAGACGCTCCTCAATGTAAGCTTATTGAACAATAGAGGCCACAAGATTTCTGAAATTGCCTCTATGACGGAAGATGAGATGGCTAAGCTCGTAGAGCAATACGCCACCTCGATGCAAAACGACGACACCCTCATTGGCACATTGAAACTAGCTATGTTGAACTTTGATGAGGGATTGTTCAACAGTATTGTTGACCTAAGAATTGCCTCCCAAGGGCTGGAACATACTTACCTGAACGTTCTTACGCCTTTCATGCACCAGATTGGTGTAATGTGGCTCTCGAATGCCATCTGTCCTGCACAGGAACACTTCATTTCCAATCTGATACGTCAAAAGCTGTACACGCACATTGATCGTTTGGGCCCAGACTTGGTTGTACATCAGAACAAGACATTTGTGATGTATCTCCCTGAGTTAGAGTTTCATGAATTGTCTCTTATCATGCTCAATTTTGCACTACGCTCTAGAGGGTACAGAACGATTTACCTAGGTCAATCCGTGCCAATTGACGATTTGTATCAGGTTTATCAGCGAATTGGTCAAGTTCACTTCATCTCATTATTCACTACGCAGCCAGTTTCCGTGCTGCTGCCCGGCTACTTGCGCAAGTTGGTGGATCAGTTCGCTGGCAGCGAATGCGAGTTCCATCTTACGGGAGGTGTGATTCAGGGTACTAAGTCTCCTGAGTTGGGTCTCATTAATATCTATTCCGACCTGGGACAGTTGTTGAACGCAATAGCGGTATAGTTGAAACAGAATTTGTAACGTATTTGAGATAAGGCCCACGAGGGCCTTTTTTCTTGCCAGAATGCCGCTATAATGTTCGAATCGAGCTGAAAAGGCAGTTTGTGTTTAACGGAATAGGCAATCCATACCGTTGTTATATATTTTTTCGCCACGTAACTAGCTGATAAACAGCAATTATTTATTTTGTTTAATAAAAAGTCTAAAAAACTAAACAAAAAGCTTGGTGTGAAGTAGGGTTTGTTTAATCTTTGCGGTATAATATTAAACAACAGGTAAAATGAGTACCATAGAGTTTAACCATCTGCTTATCACCAACCGCCCAATCATGCGAGGCTTCGCCATCAATTTCACGAGAAATGTGGAAGATGCAGAAGATCTAATTCAAGATACATTTTTGAAAGCGCTTAAATACAAGGATCGTTTCGAAGACGGTACCAATTTCAAAGGCTGGTTGTACACCATTATGCGTAACATCTTTCTGAACAACTGCAAAAAGCAGCAGTTAGGCAGAAACATTTTCGGTCCATCAGCAGACAGTGTCCCTTACGAATTGGGATCTCAGGCTGAAAATAATATTTACAGACTGATCAACGAACAAGATATACGAGTGGCCGTGGGAAGTTTGCGAGAAGAATTAAGAAGGCCGTTTCAGATGGCATATGAAGGATATCAATACGATGAGATAGCGGAGGAAATGGGAGTTCCGACAGGTACGATAAAAAGTCGGATTTTCAACGCGCGCAAGCGTTTGATGGAAGACTTGAAAGATTTCAACTAGTAGTTTTGGTGAAGGTTAAGTTTTTTCGCAAAAGGAGGCTTAGGCCTCCTTTTTCTTTGCGATGAGTTAGCAGAGGTGAAGGGTTATTTTGAAAAAAAATCCTTGTTTGAAAAGAATTGAGGTGTATATTTGCCGCCCGATTTAAAAGAAAAGATTATGAAAAAAGGAATTCACCCGGAAAACTATCGTATGGTTGTTTTCAAAGACATGTCTAATGAATACGCGTTTTTGGGTAAATCAACAACCGTTACCAAAGAAACGGTAAAGTGGGAAGACGGCAACGAGTATCCGGTTGTAAAATTGGAAATCACGCATACGTCACATCCTTTCTTCACAGGTAAGATGCAGCTTGTGGATACGGCTGGACGTATCGATAAGTTCAAGTCTCGCTATGCGAAATTTGATAAGAAGAAGTAATTCAAACGGACTTATAGTTAAGGGCTGCCAGTGGCGGCCCTTTTTTATTTGAATTCACATAAAGCTGTTTGCAAATGCCATACTACCTGTGTGGATGACGGGTGGCTTCATTTCATTTTTGGGCAAACGAGAAACCAACGAATCTATCGTTATCCCTATGATCAAAACCATCTTCATTTTTTTTAGCTACCTAGCTTTTTTACTGCTGGGTTTATTTTCTTCCGATACTGTATTGATTGAGAACAATACCCCTGCTGTAATAGCTTCGGGTGTTCGCTCGTTGGTTGAGGTGAACATCAGAAAAGGCGATGTGAAAGGATTTTCGAAACTTGAGCTTTCCTTGCCCGAAGGATTTATTGCTACTCCTGGAGACATCAAGGGGGCCTCATTTACGTTTAGTGGTGACAAGGCCAAGTTTGTTTGGATGGATCTGCCGGATGAATCACTTTTCAAGGTAACATACTATATAGAAAGTCAACCGGGCGCTGAAGGTGCATATGAAATAAAGGGAACGTTCTCCTATGTGCGAGAGAATATTCGTGAAGATATTTATGTGCCGACACGTACCGTGGTAGTGAAGCAGGATATCGAGACGCCAGCGGATGCTGTTCTTGCATCTGCTCCGGTTGTGCGCGTGGAGCAGCCTGTTCTGGAGATGAGTTGTGAGCGTAGAATTGAACGTTTGGGGGATAACGAGTATCTCGTGCGTTTGAAAGTAAATAATAACCGCATAGTTGGTTTCGGAAAAATACTGGAGATTCTACCGGATAACTGCCAAACCAATCGCGATAACGATGGAGGAGCTGTAATAACCCAAGACGCGAATTCTATTAAGTTCGTTTGGTTTGAAGTTCCCACGGCACCCACTTTCGAAATTTCCTATCGTGTGATGTGCATTAGTGATGGCACTGTGCCGGCAATACGCGGTCAGCTATCGTATACCGAGAATGGAAATCCGTTTACTGTAGATATATTACAAACGGAGACTCCTGCGGATCTTCAAGCGGCTCAAGCCAATGCAGCTAATACTGGAGGCAATCAGTCAGCAACAACCGATTCATCATCAGCGAATGCTCAAAACACTGCAGGCATAACTTCAACGGATACAAGTACTGTGTCAGCCAACACTCAGGCAGTAACTACCGCAGGCGAAACACAGAATGCCAACAACCAGAGTCAAAATAATGCAGCAAATGTGAATGCGAATGTTACGACAGCAAATCAGAATGCTTCGGACACATCTGCGCAAACAGCTAATACAGTTGCTACTGCAACAAACACCAATCAGAATACAAGCAATGCATCATCGAATTCCAACCAAAACAACAATGGTGTGGTTTCAAATTCTTCCTCTGATTTACCTAAAAACAATGTCAAGAGTGAGGGTGTTGAGAAAGATTTCGGTAAGACAGAAACCTCTGTAAGTGCTGTAAATACAGTCCCTTCAGCCGAGAAGGGGATCACGTATAAAGTGCAGATTTTGGCTGCACATCGTCTTGTTGATAAAAGCTATCTGAAGAAGAAATTCTCCTTTGAAGAAGACTATAATATTGAAAATCACAACGGATGGATAAAGTACACCACGGGAATGTACGCTCAGTATAAAGATGCTCGAGACGCCCGTGTGAGAATTACGAATGCGAGCAGCAAGTTGCCCGGCCCTTTTGTTACGGCTTACAACGATGGAGAGAGAATCACAGTGCAGGAAGCGTTATTGGTAAGCAAGCAATTGTGGTATAAATAAGTCTTAAGAGTTACTACAGCAAAATGCAACGGCATTTATAGTATGATTTGGTTAATTAATATAGAATTTGTTTAGGTAATTTAGTTTGAAAATCCCCTGGCAACGGCCGGGGGTTTTTCATTTTAGTGGCGAATGGCGAATGGCGAAATCAATGCATCGACTAATGTACTAATTTCACCAACACACATTATCACCTATCACCTATCACCTATCACCTGTCACCTGTCACTTATAACCTTCCTCAATGAACTGGCTTATAGCGCAACGCGGCTTTCTGAATTACTTGCGATTGGAGAAATCCTTATCGGCGAATTCGTTGGAGGCTTATACAGCGGATGTAACGAAGCTTCAGCAGTTTGCAGAGACATCGTTGGGAGGGAAGTCGCCGGTGAACATTACGCTGGATGATGTGCGAGGTTTTTTGAAGATGTTGCACGAGCTAGGAATTGCACCTACATCGCAAGCGAGAATAATCTCAGGGTTGAAGAGTTTCTATGGGTACTTGCTGCTTGAGAAGGAAATCAAATCGGATCCCATGGAGCTAATTGACACACCTCGCATTGGACGTCATTTACCCGATGTGATGAGCGTTGATGAGATGGATTCTATTCTGACTGCTGTCGATTTAAGTAAGTCGGAAGGAACTCGTAATCGTGCCATGTTGGAGCTTCTCTACAGCTGTGGGTTGCGTGTTTCAGAGTTAATCGATGTTCGCATTTCCTGTTTGCACAACGAAGAAGGGTTTATTCGCGTGATAGGAAAGGGTAATAAGGAACGATTGGTTCCGGTTGGTGCTGCAGCGTTGCGTTGGATACAGCATTACAAAGAACAGACGCGGCTTCATCAAACGGTAAAGCCCGGTCAGGAGGATTATTTGTTTTTGAATCGCAGAGGGAGCAAACTTTCGCGCATGATGGTATTCAACATCATTCGGGAGCAGGTTCTGAAATGCGGCATTACAAAGCAGGTTTCACCGCACACGTTCCGACATTCATTTGCGACTCACTTAGTGGAGGCCGGCGCCGATTTGCGAGCTGTTCAGGAGATGCTAGGTCATGCGAGTATCACGACCACAGAAATCTATACTCACCTCGATCGCCATCGCCTGAAGGAAGAGGTGATGATGTTTCATCCGCGCTACAAGAAGGATTGATGATTACGAATTACGGATGAATAGGAACCTTTATAGCGTTTTTCGTCTCTTGCGGTAGGCGTAGTAGTGCATTACCACTTCCAGCGCTTTTTGCATGGCTTTGTTGATTGGATAGAATTCAGCCAGTGTAGGGTCGATGCTGGAAAGGCGGGTGTAGTAATTGCCCATCACGGGTATTTTTTTACCGGCCTTCATGGCTACAGTTAACGCTTCAATTTCTTTCGCTTGTTCTTGCTTGATGAATTTGCATGTAACCAATTCGGGTTGACTCTCTTTGTTGATACGTGCTGTAAACCCGAAAAGCCTGCATATTAATCCGCGGTTGGGGTATGCATTGCATAGCCCTCCGAAATGCGTTACGTGCGGACGAAACACATAGCACAATGAGTCTCTTTTGTTTTGAAGTTCCTCCCACGCTTGTTCTGCTTTTCCTTCATCAAATAGTTCCAACGCAAGCGGCAGAAACTCAATGGGCGTGCATTCGATATCCGGTTTCTTGCAACACTCACCGCAGCCGGAAAGACAATGCAG
>JBKCGW010000226.1:0-13495 GCA_046303175.1 Flavobacteriales bacterium | reverse complement strand
GGTGAACAATCTCCTTTCCGAAGTCTCGTTCAAAACTTTCAAAATCAAAGCCGCTCACTCGGTCGAGCTTGCAATAACCCGATCCATCACTGTTAGCAAAAAAGTCAAGACCATCATCATCGCTGTCCTTGAGATGGAATGTGTAGCAACCCGAATTGAGCTGAATGGTATCGCGATAAATGGTTGCCGGTTCCGTAAAATCATCACGCTGAAAGACGATTTCATCCCATTGATTGTAAAGCACGTAAGACGATTCCCAATACGCATTGTTTGTGCGCAGAATTATAATCATTCGATTATCGTCTAGATCCTGGTACGAATAGGTAGGCGGACGCTGAAACTCCTATTCAGCGTAGTTGTTGCTTGTATTTTCATCCGATCCGTCCGAGCTGCCTTCCAATCGAACGTAAAAACGCAAATTTGCATCCTGATCTCCATTCCAAATAGAACCATCCGAATAAGTTAATTCTACCTCTTCACTTTGCATGAATCCAAGGTTTCCGGTCCAAACAAACTCTTCTTCTGCACCTCCCACAACACCATAACGGATGGTCAAATTAGTAAGAGGTTGAGACCCCTTGTTGCGTAAAATAAATCGGGGATTATCGCATATTGGATTCCAGCGTGAATGAATTTTCCAGTTGCTCGGTGCGGTAATCATATCGATTTCCGGATCGTGCGCATGATTGATTTCACCATACCCTATCAGCGTTCCGAAGAAAACGTAATTTCCGTAATCATTGTAGGTGATATCGTAATCAACACGAAACGTATCGGCATTTGAAACAAAAGGAGTAAGCTCAAACTCTTTGGTAGTTGAGTTCATTCCCGGACACCAACCTGCGCGATCAAACACCCAAGTTCCTCCTTGCGGATACAGCGGATTGGTTGCACACTCTTGCATGATATCCCACGACCAATGCTCCTCACCATTCACCTTAACACTCTGCTGATTGCTGCAAAATTCCGCGCAGTTCGGTGGATTATCAAACTGATGCCCCGTATTGGTGGTTAACAATTTCCACGACTCCTCGCCTGCTCCCTTCGTAATCGTTTTCGCTGTTACTGCATTATCAAAATTACTCAGCCCTTGGTTCGTATCCCACAAGCGCTCTACTCTCAGTACATCCCTAGCCGGGGTGCCTTCAATGAACAAGAATTTCATGTCGAGCAACTCTTGCCAATTGCCTGCCTCCAACTCCACTGAATCGCGCAACAATGGCTCCCAATCGGTTACATCCACCACCCATGTCCAACCATCAGCCCCCAAATCGAGTTGAATACCATACATGGTTATGAATCGATTCAGCTCATAACGATTGATTACTTCGAAAGGGCGCTGCCAGTATTCGAAATCTGAATTATTGAGAACATACTCTGTGGGAACGAGCATTCCATCGAGTGTATCTCCGGCAGCCGTGATTGTATACTCCTGCTGAACAGGCCATCCATATGTAATTGTTAGAGGAACGGGCGCATAATTCTCAGTTCCGAATTCAACAATCGATACTGGCGAGACTACAAATTGAACAGCTGTCTGAAGTGTATCAACATGACTCACATAATCGCCTTTCATAAACCGAATAATCGGACGATTGCTATGAATTTCTGCGTTGCGAAAACGCTCATGGGCGGCATACGAAATACGATCTGCATTACCGTGAATCCATGCATGATGACCATTACCACTGGCATCCATCACCATTTCACCATCTTCTTCATTGAACGTGTAATACACCTGCAGATTCGACCAATAAGGATGCGAAGGAGCAAGGTCTTTTGTCATCCAATCAGCAATGGTTGCTTCATCCAAGGCCACATTGAACACAGCAAACTCATCGATACTTCCATTGTAAAAATTCGACCACGATGTTGCACCACCGATGCTGAAACGCTGAATATCGAGCATGAGATTGTCCAGATTCGCCCCGGTGTGCCACAATTGGCCATTCAAGAAAATATTCATTTCACCGGTCGTGCAATTTTTGGTGAATGCCCAATGATTCCATTGACCTTCGAAATCGCCGGCAGACGCAAGTTTATTTATTCGATCATAACCACCATCATAACCTGCGTCCCAGTACACATTCGAGTTACTCCATGGCAAATGAACATTCAGTACTCGTTGATTCAATGCATTTACTCCTTCGAATATGGTTCCATTCTGCGGTTGAATAGTAGGGTCACCATTTTGCCACAGCATAATCGTAATCTCATTGCTCACATCGGCAAATGCAGCTGCGGGCACTTTCACCTCGTCCTGCCAATCCATGCGCATATAACGATCGGTGCCCGTCGTCGATAGAACCGAAGGATACAAGGTTGATTCAACCTGTGCTTCTGCATAAGCGGGTGATTCTGCGTTCGACCAACTCAAGCGGACAAGAAGTGATGAACTACCATCCCACTGCCAGTCGTTTAATAGGTTCACATTATTCCAGCCTGTATTTGAACTGCCCCATGAGGCATCATAAACAACCGTGAATTCATTCAAGCCACTGAATGCTGTAACTTCCGTGTCCTGAGTGAGTGCAAACTCCACCTTAAGGAACGACACCGCATTCGGTGTATTGGAAAACGAAAGCGCAAGCCGAGAAAGTGCGTCACCGGCAATCATGCCTGCCGCGCTAAGTTCATTCGCGCGATATAACATAGTCGTCTGCGAAGAAGTGCCATCAGCTAAAACGGTAACAGAAGATTGATTGTCCTGACCAACCTGAAAGATCGACTCATTCAATACATCATCTATAACCCGAACCGATTGAGCATACTCACGTGTAATGACCACTGGCTCACTGGTCATCTCTATCGATTCAAAATCTGCATTGTTGACGAAATAAGAGGGGTGTGAAGCCAAGGTGCTGTCAATGATACCTGTGTGATCATATAAATAGGTGTAGGTAAGGTAATCCCATTCTCCGCAAGGAAATCCAAGGTTACCCGCTGTGCCATCTTCAAAACACTTCAAGTTGTAATACATGAGTATCTTCTGATACTCGACACCATTATTGCTTGGGGGAAAATTGAACCATCTCCGTCCAGGGGAATCATACGCGGTTGAAGGATTATTCTGCGCCTCATGCGTATATGTTTGAACGACAATTGTATCAGCTGTCTGTGCCAATGCTGGCATGCAAAAAAAGGCCAGCATCACGAAAACAACTGAGCACTTTACCGAATTTCTCATGGTCTAAAAATAGAAGAAAAGCAAACGCACAAAGTGCTCAAAAAGCCATTTCCGAAAAATTTATTTGTACCCATAGCACGATGAATTCACCGGTTGGATTTATGGGAATAATATGCCTCATAGCAGCATAGCATTTGGCCCTACAACATTCACAGATCGAGCTATTCATTGGAATAATTCGCTTTGATATTCTCATGGAGAATAAATCATGCCTAGCTAGGTCGACAAAGAAGTTATCCCTTAGCAACTGAATATCTAATGCATTCAGGCATGAGATTTTTAGACACCAGGAACGCATACAATCGAACATGGAAAACACAACTACCTCCATTCTTCCACTAAAATCCGAAGCCCTCGAAATGAGCGAAAACTTCCTCCATCAAATTTGGAAATTCGGATGGTTCAAATCGGACCAACTCAAAACAAGCAGCCAACAATGCGTGCGAATTGTGCACCCCGGATTGCATAACCACCACGCAGGCCCCGACTTTCTCAACGCGCGGATTCACATCGGAGATACGCTTTGGTGGGGAAATGTCGAACTTCATATAAGAGCATCCGACTGGCACCGACACAATCATCAAGAGGACGATAATTACAAAAATGTAATCCTGCATGTCGTTCTTCATAACGACGCGGAAATATTCCTCCACACACCCGGTGACCTGCCCGTTCTTGAGTTAACAGAATACCTGAATCTCGAACTTTGGAAAACACATAAACAATGGACTCGACAATACTCATGGATCCCATGCGAATCCGTCACTCAATCCATTGAACCATTGGTTCTGCAAAGCACCATCGACCGCATGCTGATAGAGAGAATGCAGCTTCGTGTGGAGGATATTTTGAAATCACTGGAGAAAAACGGAGGCAATTGGTCGCAGGTAGCATTCAAGGAATTGTGCAAAGCATTTGGATTCAAGTCGAATAGCCTGGCTATGGAAATGTTGGCCAATTCAATCCCCTTCTCAGTAATCGCTCGTCATAAAAGCGACCCGTTTCAACTTGAGGCACTTTTGTTTGGACAAGCAGGATTGCTCCAAAACGAAAAACCGGATGAATATGAAATGAAGCTTCGGTACGAATACGATTTTCTTCGAAAAAAACATCAACTCGAAACACTTCCCACAACCATTTGGAACTTTGGAAAAGTGCGCCCTGCAAACAGTCCACTGCTGAGATTAGCACAACTCTCAACTGCCTTAGCAGAGAGTGAGCACCTTGTTTCATCACTACTCAACCTCGATTTGAAATCGCTACGCACATGGTTGCGCAGTGAAACGAATCCATACTGGCAGAATCACTACCGATTCGGGAGAGCACGCAAAACGCCCATTCAAACAACCATCGCTGCTGCATCTGCCGATCAGATTATCATCAACGTTGCGTGTCGTTTGCGATTTGCTTTTGGCCACTATCATCACGACGCAAACATGATGGATGCCGCGCTTTCCATGTTGCAAGTTCTTCCCGCTGAAAAAAACGCTGTCACACATAATTGGATCAAGCTTGGAAGACACTGCGAACACGCTTCCGATTCGCAAGCACTTATTCAGTTATATAGCGTATATTGCACACACGAAAAGTGTATTGAGTGTCCTATTGGTGTAGCACTTTTACCCAAAAACAAACCGCATGAAACGAATACATAGCCTATTGGAGAGACAGCTTTTCGGTATTTGCGCGGGCATAGCCGATTACATGGGCGTAAAAACGCTTCAAGTACGTTTGAGCTTTATATACCTCTCCTTCCTAACTTTTGGTTCTCCCATTTTCGCTTACCTGGTTCTCGTTTTTTGGAAACGAAATTCCAAAATCTGGAAACCTTGGCAATGGCGCAGAAGCGGCGTTGAATTATAGTAGCTCGTTGGCAAGATTGGCCAACTCACTCCTTTCTCCGCGCTCCAGCGTAACGTGGCAATACAAATCTTGGCCCTTCAGACGTTCGATTACGTAAGACATTCCATTGCTCTGTTCATCGAGATAAGGGGTGTCTATTTGACGGACGTCACCCGTTAAAATCACCTTCGTGTTTTCGCCGGCGCGTGTAATGATCGTCTTCACTTCGTGGGGTGTAAGGTTCTGCGCCTCATCAATTATAAAGACACAATTCGACAAACTTCTCCCGCGAATGAACGCCAACGGACATATGGTAATCTTGCCTTGCGCTTGCAGCTCATCAATGATTTTACGCTTTTTCTCATTGTCGGAAAACTGATTCTTGATAAAACTCAAATTGTCCCACAACGGCTGCATGTAAGGATTCACCTTCTCCTCTGCGTCGCCTGGTAAATAGCCGATTTCCTTATTGCTGAGAGGTACTATAGGACGTGCTAAATAAATTTGATCGTACTGATTTTTCATCTCCAACGCTCCTGCGAGAGCCAGCAGTGTTTTACCTGTTCCTGCCACGCCGGAAATGGTTACCAGACGTATGTTGGGATTTAAAATTGCATGCATCGCAAAAGCTTGCTCTGCATTCTTAGGCTTGATGCCATATGCATACACCTTATCTACACGCTCAATTTCCTGCGCCTTTGAACTGTAATAGGCGAGCGCCGATGATGTACAATTTTTCAGTATGTAAAAATGATTGTTGTGCTTTTCCTTGCCTAATACATCGGTCTCAATCGAGCGACCTTCTTGATACAGCTTGCGGATGACTTCAGAATCCAGTCCTTCAATAGTAGACTTCCCGCTGTACATAATCATAGCCTCCTTCACCTTACCGGTTTTGAAGTCCTCAGCAGGTAAATTGAGCGCCTTGGCCTTCAAACGCAAGTTGATATCCTTTGTCACCAAGACAACTTTGCATGCAGGCTCCTCCTCTTGAAGTTTCAAAGCTGCGTTCAGAATTTTATGATCGTTCTTGCGCGACTCAAAAATCGATTCTGCATTCTTTGCGGAATCATCCGAAGCGTTCAAGATAATACGCAACGTACCACCAAGGCCGTTCTCAAGCGGAATCCAATCTTGTAGGGTATGCTCCTCCGATAAACGATCGATGATGCGGATGCATTCCCTTGCTTCAAAGTTCTTAATGTCATTACCCACTTTGAACTTATCTAGCTCCTCCAATACGGTTATGGGAATTGCAATCCGATTGTCTTCAAAACTATGTATGCAATTGTGGTCGTGAAGCAACACCGACGTATCAATTACATAAATTTTCTGGGTCTTAGTGATAAGTTGATTATCCAAATTTTGGGGAAGACTTACCACCTTGGCTGATTTAGCCGCCTTTTGCTTGCTGCTCGCTGCACTAGATTTCTTCGCTACTGCCATAATTGAAGTTTGTTTAGGTTGTTAGTATTAGATCCGCCGATCCACTTCATCAACTCTTCCTACAGCACGACTCGAATGTACCCGAATGGGAGCTCAATTGACGGACAAAAACACTTAGTTATGAACGAACAACAGGTGAATTAGTAGCCAACAATTCCTTCACAATTCCTTCACTTCTCTTTCACCTAACACTGAACCCTGCCCATTGAAAAACTGTTTCTCTACCTTTGTAAACAATGCAGCACATGCTAAAAATCGGAATCGTTTGCTATCCAACCTACGGGGGAAGCGGTGTAGTGGCCACAGAGCTTGGGAAAGCACTCGCAGATCAAGGTCATGAAATACATTTCATCACCTATTCTCAACCGGTAAGACTCGGCGCTGCACACAAACGTATTCGCTATCACGAAGTGAATGTCAGCGACTATCCATTGTTTTACTATCCTCCATACGAATCGGTGCTTGCAAGCAAGATGGTGGATGTTGTGAAGTATGAGAAATTGGATTTAATGCATGTTCACTATGCCATACCGCATGCGTCTGCAGCCATCACGGCGAAAATGGTATTGGCTGAAGAGTCGATACGTTTACCGGTAATCACAACACTGCACGGTACCGATATTACCCTGCTTGGAAAAGACGCTTCATTCGAACCTGTGATTTCGTTTGCCATCAATAAAAGTGACGCAGTTACTGCAGTGTCACAAAGCTTGAAAAACGACACATATAAACTATTCGGCATCAATCAAGAAATCGAAGTCATTCCTAACTTCCTAAATGCCGAACATGAAGCGGTAGAAGCATCTCCGGAATTGCGTCGTGAATATGCAGCCGACAATGAACGTGTCATCATCCACATGTCCAATTTCAGGCCTGTAAAAAGAATCATAGACATTATCGAAGTGTTCGCTCGTTTGCGCGAATCCGTTGCCTCGAAACTCATCCTATTGGGTGATGGACCGGAGAGAACAAGAGCAGAGCAAAAATGCCGCGAGCTCGGTATCAGCGAGCATGTGACGTTTGTCGGTAACATAAAGCACCCTCAGGAACTTCTCAGCATTGGCGACCTCTTCATTCTTCCTTCCGAATCTGAAAGTTTTGGATTGGCTGCGCTCGAAGCAATGGCTTCAGGCCTTCCCGTAATTTCAACAAATACCGGCGGACTTCCTGAGGTGAATAGACATGGTGTGACAGGTATGATGAGCGACGTAGGTGATATCGAAGACATGGTAAAAAACTGTGTTTACCTGTTGGAGGATTCAAGCCGACTTTCCAAATTCAAAAACCAAGCGAAGCGAAGAGCAGAAGATTTTTCAATCGACAAAATCCTTCCTTTGTATGAAAATTTGTATCAATCTGTTTTAGGACGAATATGAATCAAACTGAACCCAAGTTCATCGGAAAACGAATACTGGTTAAGCGAGCAAAGGACTCAATCACCATCGAAATAAACCAGAAGATTCAACGCTGGCAAGAAGCTATGCTCTTTTTTTGGATTACCGCCTGGACTTTTTGTGGCGGTGCTTTTCTTTACTATGCATTCAATGCAGCAAATCAATCCGAACAAATTTTCTTTATCATCTGCAGTTCCCTTTGGCTTTTCTTTTTTATTCGAATCACCAAGGTCTTCTTGTGGCGACTTATTGGGAAAGAAATTATCCGCATGGATCGCGAAGGACTGCTGGTTAAAAACGCCTTTGGCTCGCGCGGAAAAAGCGAAACTTTCAACTACCAAACGATTTTCAAACTAGGACTCATCAAGCGCGACCCTGCTTCATTTCTTGCCTTCCTCGACGATTCGTTTTGGATTATTGGAGGCGAACGAATCGGCTTCAGTTATTCAGGCAGAAAAATCCAATTGGGCAAGCAACTCGATGCTCGAGACGCTGAGTTACTTCTTCGTATGATGGAGAGTGCTATACGCGAATACAAGAAAGGTTAACGCATATCGATGGCATATTCTAATGCCAGTTCATACCCTCGCAATCCGAATCCACTAATGACACCGGCGCAATGCGCTCCGGTTAGCGACGTATGACGTATTGCTTCACGTGCATATAAATTACTAATGTGCACTTCTATGACCGGAGTTGTAATTGCAGCCACCGCATCTGCTAATGCCACACTCGTGTGCGTATAACCGCCAGGATTCAGAATAATGGCATCGTATGAAAACCCTACTTCGTGGAGTTTATTGATGAGTTCTCCTTCCACATTGCTTTGATAATACTCGACTTTCACATCATCATAAACCTTCATTAAAACCGACAAATAGCTTTCGAAATCCTGCTGACCATAGATTTCGGGCTCTCGTTTTCCCAGCAAATTCAAATTGGGACCATTGATGATGATGATTCGATTTGCCATACTCAATCAGGCTCTGCAAGTGTGGCTTGCTTCCATGTTTCCTCCGTAATACTTTGTCCGTTGCGGAAATAGTAGATAGCAGTTTTGGAAACTACCTTCTTGTACTTGTCGACCTTATTGCCGATTTTCACCAAACGCTCGGTAACCATTTTATTTCCCAACTTGTAGGAGTTCTCGGTTACACCCTGCTTTAAATTCTCAGTACCCGGAATGGCTTTATACTCTTCTTCTTTGCGCGGTTCACCTGCTGTCTTGGAAAATGCCTCCTTGCGAGATTCGTAACGAGCATTCGATGACTTGCCCTCGCGCTCGCGTTCTGCGAACTCTACATCGCGCTTTTGGCGCTCAATTTCAATGGCATTCTCTCTCGATTGAATTTCCTTCCCTTCCACGAAAGCCTCTGCCTCGTCCTTCTTCTGATCAATTTTTAATTGCGTATTGGTAATTCGCTGATCAGCACCCTGGCGATCATCACGCGCTTGAATCGAAGCCTCCTTCTTTTCGAACTCCACCTGTGTTGCCATTTGCTTCCTACGTTGTTCACCGGTATCGCCCACCGATTGTTGTTTCTGGCGGGTTACCTCCGTTTTCATTACGTTCTCAGCACGCTGTGTATCGCCCTTTCGCTGAAACTGTTCATTCTGCTTTTCCGAACGTTCAAACAGCTCCTGATTCTTCTCTACATTCTGCTTCCGATAACGATCATTCTGTTGAACAGAAGCTTGTATTTCGCGCTTCTTCTCCACATTCTCCTCGTTATCACGGATGCGAATATCCGCTCGCTTTTGGGCTTCAGACTGCTCCTTTCCTGTATCCTTTTTCTTTCGTTCGTTATCGGCTATTGCAGCACTTTGTATACTCGAACCAATATTTATGAGCTCTGATTGTGTTTCAAATTGATCACGCACACGATCCCTGTTCATCGATACTAACACATCCGAATCCTTATCCTTCTGATCGAAAAATGCCACAAAGTCCAAGATCTCTTGTTCCTTCATGCGCTTCTTGTTCGCGTATTCCTTTTCTGCGGCTTCTCTGTAGTAACGCTCCACCTGATCCTCCGCCTCAACGTCCACGTTACTATCCCATTTGCGCTTCTTCGCTGCGAGCTTGGCCTCTGCTGCCAAACGAGCCTCTTCCAGTTCGCGCTGCTTTCTTTCCTGATCGAGTCTTTCCTGCTCAAGCAATGCGGCAAGACGTTGATCCGCTGCCAAACGCTCAGCCTCCGCAAGCGCTGCAAGTGAATCTGCAAGGGCCTGCGCTGCATTCGCCTCATTCTGCGCCAACTGAGCCATCAATAAATCAATCGTCTCAATTTTCGACTTGGGATACTGCGCCTCGGGTTTCACCAATAAAGATGCCTCGTATCGCTCTCTCGCCTCTGGTAACTTTTGTTCGGTAAATAATCCATCAGCAACAGCAATGATTTCCTGGTACTCCTTTTCAATTCGCTCACGCTCTGCATTGGCTGCGGCATTGGCATCATCTGTTTCCTTCTGCAAACGACGCTGCTCAATGAGTGCCTCAAGCTCCGTTATCTTGTCCTTGGGCAATTGCTCCGCCGGCTTTATCTCTGAAGCGGCTCTGTAATGCATAATCGCCTGCTCCAATTTATCCTCATCCTGGCTTCGTGCTCCCAATGCGAGTTTATCTTGATACTCCTTCTCAATTCGCATGCGTTCTGCTTCATAGGCAAGCATGTCCTTCAACGCTGATTCAGCCTTGAGAATTTGATCTTTAGGATAGCTTTCTGTTGGATACAACTTGGAAGCCTCTTTGTACTTTTCTATTGAAACAGCATAGTCTTTATTCGTGAACTTCTTATCGGCATCTTCAATGAGCGCATTGTAGATACCTCGATTTTGACCGTCGGCAATAGCTAGGTCTATCTTATGCAGCATTTCCTTTTCATAAGCCTGATTTTTCAAATCCTTGGCCTTTGTAAACCGGTCGCGTGCATCCGTGTATTTCTTTTGCTCGAAGAAAGCATCACCTTCCTCAATCAGCTTTTTATAGCGCGCCTCTAAATCCTTGTTTGCATTCTCTTCATCCAACTTCGCCTGCGCCTCAGCCAATTTGGCCTTCGCATTGGGGTCATCGGGGAAAATCCCCAACGCACCACGATAATTGGTGATGGCATCGGCGTACTTCTTCTCGAGCATCTTTTGATTTCCATCGTTCATGAATTTCTCAAAATCAGCCTTGAGCTTTGCCAGACTCTTTTCAATGTCATCGAGTCGTTTGAATTCAGCATCGATTTCTTTGGCCTTTTGCTCACTATATGCGAAGTCAAAAGATAGACCGTCCTCTGAAGGATTGTAGCTGGCCTTTGCCAACGGTTCACGAAGCAAATCGGTATTAAATCCTTGACGGTAGGGAAATAGCGTTCCATCCACGTTCATGTCGAAGCCGCCGTAGCGATCTTCCTCCGGGATGTTCCTGGTATCGATGCGAATAACTTTAGCTAAGTAATCTCCACCTTTTGAGAACTTGATATCGTAGGTGAAGCCTAATGGTAATTTGAAATCATATTTTCCTGTGGTGCCGGCGTTGTATGAATCGAACACCATTCCGTCCTTAAAAACCTGAACGGTTACTCCTTCGAGTTTCTTTTTGGTAGTTTGATCTTTTAACTGACCAAATACATGCGCGATGTCATTTTGAGCGATGCCCTTCAGACTCATCAGCGCGGCAGAAAACAACAGAATGTATTTTAGTGTTCCGTTTAACATGATTCCCAAAGTCTTCCTTGAACGTAAATTTAATCCGTTTTGTTTGATTTTTAGTGAATTCACTCAAAAAAAACCCAATGGACTATTGGCTTAGTTTGTCCAAAACTGCCATCGCCACTCGCTCTCCATCAATAGCTGCGCTTACTATTCCCCCTGCATAGCCTGCTCCTTCTGCACACGGATACAAATTCAAAAGATCCGTATGATGCAGGAATTCGGAATGTCGAGGGATCCTTACCGGCGACGAAGTGCGGGTCTCAGGGGCTACAATCATTGCCTCTTCAGAAAGATATCCTTTCATTTTCTTACCAAAGGCCTTGAAGCCTTCCCTGAGGCGACTTGCCACCCAATCGGGAAGCAACGTATTGATGTCGGAGGCAACCACCCCGGGCTGATAGGAAGTAGGTCCTATTGACTTTGACCTTCTTCGCTCGACAAAATCTACCAAACGTTGGGCTGGTGCTTGTTGCGTTGAGCCACCGGCTTTCCAACATGCCCTTTCAATTTCTCGCTGATATGCAAGGCCGGCAAGGGGCCCCAACTCTCTAAAGTCGCCCATTTCAGCCCAGGACACGGGAACTACTATTCCGCTATTGGCATAGGGATTATTTCGTTTGCTCGGCGACCATCCATTAGTAACTATTTCCTCTTGAGAAGTGGCACAAGGCGCTATTATTCCGCCCGGACACATACAAAAAGAATACACGCCAACGCCTCCCACCTGATGCACCAGATTGTAGCTTGCTGCCGGCAAAAGGTCAGGCCTCACACTGCAATGGTATTGAGCAGAATCGACCATAAACTGTGGATGCTCTGCTCGCACTCCCACTGCAAAGGGCTTAAATTCAATTGTTATATTTCTCTCCTTCAGCAACTCAAAAATATCTCGAGCGCTATGACCTGTTGCCAAAATGTACGCATCACCTTTTACTATCTCACCATTCGCAAGCTTCAGTGACAACACCTCTTTGCCGTTGTGGACTATGTCTGTTACCCGGCTTTCAAACATAACCTCACCCCCGGCGTCGATAATTTGTCTCCTGATGGCCTCTATAATGCCCGGCAACTTATTCGTACCTATGTGCGGGTGAGCTTCCATTAGAATTTCTTCGGTTGCACCAAACTGAACGAGTGTTTCCAAAATGGCGCGCACATCACCACGCTTAGTGCTTCGGGTATAAAGCTTACCATCAGAGTATGTGCCGGCCCCTCCCTCTCCAAAACAATAATTCGAATCAGGATGAACGACATGCTGCTTATGAATAGCCGCTAAATCACGCCTGCGAGCTCGAACGTCTTTACCACGCTCCACCACGATAGGCTTCATGCCCAACTCAACGCATTTGAGAGCAGCAAATAGCCCAGCCGGTCCGGCACCCACAATTATTACCCTGCGCTCAGCATGATGGACTGACTCAAAATTCCGTTTATGAATCAGTGGTGGGATTTCATCCCCAGCCTTATAGATGACTACCTTGAATGTAAATCGGATTTCTTTACTGCGCGCATCGATGGACTTTCTGACGATGCGATAATCCATGAATTCCTCGCCCGAAGTCAAACTCTTTTGCAATGCTGCGCTCAATCCACCCCCCGAAACCATTTGACGGAGGGTCAATACAATTTCCTTTTCTATCGCCATAGCTTGTTGGACTATTCATCCAAAATTTAATTAGACAAAAAAAGAGCCCTAGCGGGCTCTTTTGAATTATTTCAAAAATTCCGTCTTGGGCTTTGACCCCTCAAACCAATTGGGAAGTCCCCACAAACCGGAACGCATTTTATTCCCTTTGGCATCTTGAGTTACAACTGCCAATTCCTTTCTGGACTTCATATTTGCTAGTATCACAGAAATATATTTGCCTAAGTCCGAGCGAGATTTACCCGGATATAATCCTGCCAATTTATCGGTAATCACCGA
>JBKCGW010000225.1:0-1901 GCA_046303175.1 Flavobacteriales bacterium | reverse complement strand
ACCACCTTCCTAACGTATCTGTTCAATATTCTCGCAATTCACCGGCTAACGCCAACCATTGCGAGTTCCTATATCTATTTGCAGCCTGTGTTTGCAGGACTCTTTGCATTGCTCTTGGCTTCGGTGGTGGAGCGCGATTACACGCGCGATATCAGTTGGTTTAAGATGGGATGTGCGCTGATGATTGTGATGGGCGTGTGGTTGGTGAGCCGGCCGCAGCGGGCACAATGATATTTTTACCGCAGTTGTTTTTTTTAACCGCAGAGGCGCAAAGGACACAAAAATCTTTGCGTTTTCTGCGTCTTTGCGGTTAAGATTTTTTTTACCGCTTTGTGTGTTTGGATGCAGTCCATCTATCTTAGCGGCCTTCTCACAGGGGTGTCATGGCGAAAGCTGCGACTGAGATTATACCCTTTGAACCTGGGCAGGTAATGCTGCCAAGGAAGATAGTGTGGTAGCTAAACAATTCGTTGGCTGCCCCCTGGCCGACGAACCACGTTGAACAAACCGAGTTACGTCAAAATGAGAAAAGTAGTTGTTGCATTCGTGTGCCTGTTGTCTGCGCACTTTGTTGTTGCACAAGAACAAAATTTACCTTCTACCGATACGCTTGCCATCGTTACTGTGGAAGCAACGCGTGCCAATCAGTTAACACCCATCGCCTATTCGGAGTTGGATGAAAAGAAGATTGCACAGCTCAACAACGGACAGGATATTCCCTATGTCTTGCGCTTGACACCATCGTTGGTTTCAACCAGCGATGCAGGTGCAGGTGTTGGTTACACCGGCTTGTGGATACGCGGAAGTGATCCTGCACGCATCAACGTAACCATCAACGGAGTGCCGCTCAACGATGCGGAGAGCCAGCAGGTGTTTTGGGTAAACACACCCGATCTTTCTACCAGCGCGAGTAGCATTCAGGTGCAGCGAGGAATTGGTACGAGCACGAACGGGCCCGGTTCGTTTGGTGGAAGTATACGCATCGACACACGCGGTTTGCGAACCACACCCTATTTAGAGTCTACTGCCGGTGCGGGAAGTTTCGGTACTTGGAAGAACAACGTGACATTTGGAACGGGGCTTCTGCGCAATGGCTGGATGTTGGAAGGACGATTGTCACAGATTGTTTCGGATGGGTATATCGATCGCTCGAGTTCGCAATTGCGTTCCTATTTCGGGGAGCTCGCGAAGTATTCTTCAAAAGGAAGTTTGAAATTGACAGCATTCGGCGGAAAAGAAGTCACCTATCAGTCGTGGTATGGAACACCGCATGAAGTGTTGTTTGGAACGGAGCAGGACCGCTTGGATTTTGCGTCGCGCAATGGATTGAACGAACAGCAAACACAAAATCTGTTGACAGCCGGAAGAACGTACAATTATTACGAATACGAGAACCAAGTAGATAATTACGGCCAGCATCATGCACAGCTTCACTGGAACCGAAAGTTAGATTCGAAGTGGCAGTTGCAAATGACCGGTCATTACACGCGCGGATCCGGCTATTTTGAAGAGTATCGATACGCTGATAATTTATCGGGGTATTTGCTGGATAGTCTTGTGGTTTCGACTGACTCGGTTGTTTATGATACAGATGTAGTGCGCAGGCGTTGGTTGGATAATCACTACGGTGGAATGGTTTGGTCGCTAACGCGTAGTAGTGAAAGATGGGAGTCGGTGTTGGGAGGAGCTTATTCTGTTTATGATGGATTGCATTTTGGGGAGGTGGTTGATTTGCCGGATTTTGAAGAGTGGGGAATGAATAATGACGGGGTGTGGTATTACGAAGGGAATAGTTTGAAGGCAGATGGTAATGTGTATTGGAAGAATACCATATCACTTGGCAAGAACTTGAATGCGTTTGCGGATGTTCAAGTGCGCAACGTGAATTATCGAACAGAAGG
>JBKCGW010000224.1:0-3494 GCA_046303175.1 Flavobacteriales bacterium | reverse complement strand
ATCAAAATCGAGTCGCTCGTTGAATGCACGTGCTGTATTCACTGCATCCTGACCCGTCATCGAGTCTACTACAAACAGAATTTCGCTGGGCTTGATGGCTTGCTTAACCTCGAAGATCTCTGCCATCATTTGCTCGTCGATGGCCAGGCGACCTGCGGTATCGACAATCATCACGTTGAACCCGTTTTGTTTAGCGTAGTTCAAGGCATTGGTAGCAATGGAAACGGCATTTTTGTTTTCCCTTTCGGAATACACTTCAACGCCAATGCTTTCACCTACCACGTGCAACTGGTCAATCGCAGCAGGACGGTATATGTCGCAAGCAACGAGCAATGGATTCTTGCCCTTTTTTGATTTCAGGAAATTAGCAAGCTTACCCGAGAACGTGGTCTTACCGGATCCCTGCAAACCGCTCATCAATATAATTCCCGGGTTGCCTTGGTAGTTGATATCACTGGCAGTGCCACCCATGAGTTCTTTCAACTCGTCGTGGGTAATCTTAACCAGCAATTCACCGGGCTTTACCGCCGTTAACACTTGCTGACCCAGCGCCTTTTCTTTAACGCGCTCAGTAAAATCTTTGGCTGTTTTATAGTTGACGTCGGCATCGAGCAACGCACGGCGCACTTCTTTCAGTGTCTCGGCTACGTTGATTTCGGTGATTTTTCCTTCACCTTTCAGAATCTTAAACGCCCGGTCAAATTTCTCGGTTAAATTTTCAAACATGACTTGATATCAAATGGACCGCAAAAATACGGACGAGCGACCGCCTAAAGGGCATATGCCAACACCAAAATTTCACTTACAATGCGTTGACGCATCCCCCAGTCCCCAGTCCTCAGTACCTATAGATTATTTCCCCAACAAAAACATAACCGGCATTTTATTGATATCGGGTTTGCGGATGGACCAATCCATTATCGACTTTGTGTTGATGCGTTCATTGTCGCAGGTAATGTTGGAAGCTATGCAGAGCTTGGTTTCCATGCGACACGTTTGCAGAAGGTCGTCCAACACCTGGTTGTTGCGATAGGGGGCGTCCATGAAGATTTGTGTGATACCGTTTAAGGCCAATTGCTCCAGTTGCTTGATTTTCCTTGAACGATCGGAGCGTTCGCGGGGCAAGTATCCATTGAACGTAAACTGCTGACCATTGAAACCGCTCGCCATGAGTGCAAGCAGAATAGAGGAGGGGCCTACCAATGGAACAACCTTGATGCCTTGTTCGTGAGCCAAAGCCACAACTGCACTTCCCGGATCGGCAACACAGGGAACACCTGCCTCACTGATGAGTCCCATATCCTTGCCGTTCAACAATGGTTCGATCAGCGATTGAATATCATCGTTTCGAGTATGTTCATTCAACATGAAAAACTCCAGTTCTTCAAGCGGTCGGGTAACACCCGTTTGACGGAGCAAGCGCCGCGCACTCTTGATCTCCTCAACAATGAATGATTCCAGTTGGTTGAGGGAATTCACAAGCTGAGCGGTTGCATATTTGTCAGCGGTACTGCCCAACGTATTGGGAATTAGGTAGATTGTTCCTTTGGATTTGGACATAGATATGCAATGTTACAAAACAAAAAGGGCTGCGAAGTGCAGCCCGTATAATTTACAGATAATCGTAATGGCGAATGACTCAATCAATGATCTTGTCCGAGGTCGTCAAAATTGAAATCGGAAGAGTGATTAAAACCTTCCTGAGAGTGATTTTCGGATAGTTCTTTACCTGTCTTGCGATTGCTATCGGCAGTGCGATATTCGCCTGTTCCTTGAAGGCCTCGAATGTGGTCGATTGCTTTCTGCAGACCTTCTGCAAATCCATCGAAATCCTCTTTATATAAAAAGATTTTATGTTTCTCGTAGTGCACGGGACCATCGTTTTCATGCCCCACGCGCTTGCTTTCGGTTATGGTCATGAACAAGTCATTGCCGCGTGTTGCTTTCACATCGAAGAAGTAGGTGCGCTTGCCTGCACGCACCGATGTAGAAAATACATCTTCTTTGTAACTCTCATTCATAAGTGTTTGAGTTTAGCTCGTTAAGTGAATTTATGTTCGAAGCCAAATATATAACCTATACACTTTCGTGCAAATTTTTTTATATCAACTAGTTAGCGTGATGGAAAAAATTGATGATTGTCAACGAGTCACGGAGAAAGTCCCCGAAAACTCATGAGACTGAAGTGTTTGGTCCTTTATGAAGATACGATAGTGATAAACTCCGTTTGGAGCATAGTGATTTCCCAAATCGATTTGACCTGTCCAGGGCTGATTCATATCTGTGTTATGATAAACCAAGTCCCCCCAACGATTGTAGATACTCATATCGAAACCACGCACCCCGGTCATAACCGGTAGCCACACATCGTTGATACCATCATCATTGGGCGTAAACGCTAAAGGTGCGTAAAAGGTAAACCCTTGAATAATCACTTGACCGGTGGTCGAAGAAACACAACCTTCAGGCGATGTAACATAATGCGTTATGGTTTGAATACCGGCTGCTGTCCAACTGTAATCAAATTCGCACTGGTCTATCTCGCCACCATCGGTCATAAAATATTGGCAGGTTCCATCTTGATACAAACTAGTAATGTGTGTTTCAGCTTCTGAAATATCCATTACTTGAGGATCGATTGTAAAGCTCGGGTCCGGATTGGGGTAAATGGTTACCGCATTGGGGAATGTAATGGTGAGGCTGTCATAACAACCCTCATTGGTAAACGCGGTAGCCGTAATGGAGTAGTTTCCGGGCATTTCATACGTGTATACCGTCACGCCTTGCGAGGATACATTACCATCACCGAAATCCCATATATAGTTAACAGGTACTACCGATTCTGTAACGGCCACAACCTGAGCGACCAAGCCGGGACAACCGCTGGTGTTTTCTATTTCGAAGTCCGGAAGGATATTCAGGGCCACACCTACCGAGTCGGTATAGGAAGCAACGCAACCGCTTTCGGAAATGGTGAGTGTTACATCGTGATAGCCCGGCGCATCATAGGTAATTCCTGTAGGCTGAGCAATCGTGCTGCTTGCTTGGCTTGCATTCGGTCCGAACGTCCAAGTATATTGAGGGTTTAAGGTTGTTTGGCCTTGTGCTTCAAAACTAAAACTGTTGCTCACCAAGCACTGAGCGGGTTGTGGCTCGAAATAAGGCTCCGGGTTTTCTGCAATATCGAAGGTGACCGTTGATGTGTCGTTGCACGAGTTGAAGCCCGTAACGATGAGTTGAACTTCATACGTTCCTCCGGTTACGTATTCGTAGGTCGGGTTCAGAATATCAGTGAGATCTTCTGTGCCGAGACCATCGAAGTCCCAGGTATGGCTGGTTGCATTTAGAGAGTTGCTGGCGAAATTGTATACCAACCCAGAGCAGAAAACATCCTGCGGTTGAATCGATGCAATGGCATCGGGTTCATTTGTTATTACTTCGGTATCGGTTCCAATGCAACCATTTTCTTCGACTTGTACGGTAATCGTCCAAGT
>JBKCGW010000223.1:0-2817 GCA_046303175.1 Flavobacteriales bacterium | reverse complement strand
TCATTAATACGTGAATCACTACGAAAAGAATCCTGAATCCGAAATTGTCTTTGCCGGCGCAAGGTAGATACAAGTCAATGCAGAACGAATCAAGGCTTTTGTTATCCAGTGATAACCTCACCGTGCCTTCACCCAACGTTTCATGCTTCCATCAACTTCCACGGTGTAAACACCCGCAGGTAAATGCTCAATGGAAATAGTCGTTCGAGTGCCTGTGCTGTTTATGCGTTCGACAAGCTGTCCTAATGCCTTGCGCAAGGTGAGGGTGGCGCCGGCCGAGCAACGCACGGTAAGTGCATCGATAGCCGGATTGGGGTATACCGACCAAATTTTTTCCGAGGGTTCTGCGACAGCAAATGGTACTTCAAAGCCATCGGTGTTGTTTATAATATTATCTGCAGTATAATAAACGAGTATGGCCGATTCACTCGCGGGGGCGCTGCTGCCCCATGCAGGAACATTGGCTAAAGGAATAGCATTGCCGTTGGCCAGACCGCTTGTTGCGTCAGCTGTATGTCGACCGACAGCTACTATACCGTCCACGGTTTTATACACTCCATACAACTCCGTGTTGCCGCCCCCGGCTTGGGTGAGGGTGTCCCATGCGCCAACTACCAGCGAGGAATACTTGGGCACTTGCAAATCGTCGGTGTATTGGCGCACGAAGCTGTTCCAAGCGCTCAGCCCGCCGTAATAGGGGAGCACCATTTTCTGATACGCGTTGGCAGTGGTTATGGTGCGACGGCCTACCCCGGCCACAACAACATCACCCGATGAGGTAACCTTCAAGTTGTTCTTCGCCAAACGTGTGGTGTTCACATCCGGCCAGCCGTCGTTGGGATTGGGCCATCCATCCAAATTGGCATCGGGGTGCGGATCACCGAAACTACCGGTACCCTCGGCATATTCGGCCACATACGTCGAGTGCATCAGTGTGCCGTCATCTAGGGTCAACTTACCCAACCACGACTCATGTATGTTGCCGTTGGTACCGGTAAAGCGATTCTGAAAACCGTATGCCGATGCATTGGCCGCTATCTCGTCGCCTTCCCATAAGTTCTCGGTGTTGTTACCGTGAGCTCTGCCATTCACCACAAGCTGATTGTGCGCATAATCGATGGCCAATGCATCGACATACTGATCAGGTAAGGAGCGCACGGTTTCGCCCGCCGGTGTGATTTCGTGGTACAAGCGACTCCACCAACGCAACGCCCCATGCTCGTCGAATGCGATGACCGCCGGCTCAAAATCGGGACTCGACTCCACGGTAGCATAGCTCTTGAAGTTCATGCCGAGGTATACAAATCCATTGCGTCGATCCACACACAGGCTGCTTGCACCCCACACGGGGCAACACGATTCGGAAGTGTAGCCGCTGTAGCCGGGGCCATTGGTATTGGGAGCGGCCACATCGCATGGACCCGAGAACAGAAAGTCGGCGGGCCAAGTGCCTTGCTTCGTTCCGCCATTACCATCGGGCAGTATGGCGTTGTATTCATCGTTGCTCCAGGAGCGCAAATCGCAACGACCCGTCGATTTGAACACGATACCGGAGTAATTCACTTCATCAATGCTTCCCAGCGGATTGGCGCTTGCGGGCGTGCCTCTCCACTCATTGCCGTTGTTGAGCCAGTGCGTTCGCCAGTGCTCCACTGCCCTTCGATTGCCGGTTGCATCCAAACAATACAAAGCACTCCAGTCATAGCCGTGCGATTCACCGCTCACATAATACACCTCACCATCGGCGGTAACGTCCCACGGATGAGTTTCCTTAGCATAACCCAAAGCCCATACGACCCTGTGCCATACCAGCGCATTGGGAACCTGATCGATAAAGTTGCCATTGAGCTTGGCCAGGATGTATCCGCCATCATTGTCGGACGTATCGGAAGTGTTACAGCTAATGAATAAAGTACCGGTTTGCTGATAGGGTAGGCTCGAAAATTTCATGAAGCGGACATCTTCCACAGCACCTTGCGGGAAATGCACCACCTGCAGCAATTGGCTTAAATCAGACGACAGCCGGAGAATAAAACCATAGCGATTGGTACCAAGGCCGTTGGGAATATTCCCACTCAGCGCAAGTTCCGTGCGTGGAACAGAAGCATCTACCCAGTCAAGGTTTTCCGCATAGCCACACACCAGGAATGTTCCGTCGGAAATTTGAACGGCATCGTAAAACGTTTCCTTGCCTTCATTACCCGCATAGGTAACAAGATTGAATTGAGCTGATGCAGTGAAACACAACCAGCAAGTCGCCAACGAAATTGTGAATGACAGCAATGAAGTGCGCATAGAATTGTTCGGGTTTGAAACTCAAATTTAGCCAATACCATCTTTAGCTATTTAAATGACACCTTCAACAAACAGTCGATGCTATTCAGGCATGGCCAATGTACAACCAAGTACCTATTACCTAACACCTATCCCCTCGCTACCACCATCGCACTCGCTCCACCGCCACCGTTGCAAATACCAGCACCGCCGACGTTGGCGTTGTTCTGAGTCAATACATGGATGAGGGTTACGATGATACGCGCACCTGAGCAACCCAGCGGGTGACCAAGTGAAACAGCTCCACCGTTTACATTCACCTTGGCGGCATCGAGACCCATTTTCTGGGTGTTCACGATTCCCACAACCGAGAATGCTTCGTTGAGCTCCACAAACTGAAGGTCGCTCATTTGCAGACCTGCCTTGGCCACAGCCTTAGGCAATGCCAGCGATGGAGTAGTGGTGAACCACTCAGGCGCCTGCTCGGCATCGGCATAGCTCAGAATCTTCGCCAATGGCTTCAGGCCGAGCGATTCCATCTTT
>JBKCGW010000222.1:0-1325 GCA_046303175.1 Flavobacteriales bacterium | reverse complement strand
GCGGGTAGCAACAATCGATTGCAGAATACCATCGAGAATTTTGCCGGTTCGGCGAGTTATCTCGATAGCTTAGGTGTTTCGCATGATGCCACTATGCTCGTAATCGATGCCGTGGCTCCCAACATGCCGTTGACACTGATGGACCGCAAGGGGCTGGTAATGCTCGATTGCTCGCGAGGCATGATTGAGCACGCCTTGAAATGGGACTACGATTACATTGTTTTTCAGAATGAATACTTCATGGATCGCGTGTATCGCGGATTTCCGGAAATACTTCGCAGTATTCGCAAAGTGGGTAGTAACGGTCGCATTACAGTTTGCGTGAAGGATGAAAATAGTGAGCAGACCATTCACACTTTTTTGGGTCTTGGTGGAACGCCAACATGCATTCAGGAACGCGTCGATTTTGAAACCGAAAATTCCACAGCGTGGAGAGGCTTTGAGCGCACTACGGAGAAGGCTTATTCCGGAATGGCGTCTGCCTGCTTTACCCCTGATTTTGGTTCGGGGTTGACGATGGAATTTACGGAGTGTGCTGCGGCCGGTTCGGATTATCATGCGGCTTTAGTGAGCATGGTTGTGCTCGCCGAGGAGGAAATTCGAACAGAAGTGGTTATGCGCATGACCCGCAAAGGCAAGGAGGTGTATCACGAAGTGCGATCCCTCAGTGATTACATGAAGCCTTCAGCGGAATGGCAGGCTGTGGAATTGTTCTTTGTGGTTCCGCCTTTTGTTGGAGAGGATACACAACTGAGTTTTTACCTCAGCAACAATTCATCGAATACCTTGTTTTATGATGATGTTGAAGTAAGTGTTTATTGAGGATGCCTAGGGTGATGATACGAATAGCATTTTTTTTCATTTTACTGATGTGCTCGGCCTGTGGGCTGCTGGCTCAGTATATTGAAGGTGTTGTGTATGATGGAGAAGATGCACAGCCTGTAGCGTATGCATTGATTTTTTTGACAGAAACAGAAGAAGCCACCTTGACCGACAGTGCAGGAGTTTTCCGTTTGCGTGCCCCGCAGTTATCAGCAGCTCATCTTCGTGTGGAAGCGTTGGGATATGAAACATCGCTTCTGTTGGTGCCGGTTAGCGATTCAAAGGTGTCGGTGCGTCTTATTCCCCGTCATCTCGATATGCACGAAGTAACCGTTTCGGGTGCTACGTCGCAGTCACGTGCTGAGAATCCTTTTCATATTGAGTCGCGCAAACTTTCCGATTTGACAGCCATAGCCGCGATGAACATGGGCGAAGCCATAGCTCGCATTCCGGGTGTGTATCAATCGAGCCTCGGCAATGGAATAGCCAAGCCCGTTGTGCGC
>JBKCGW010000221.1:0-14062 GCA_046303175.1 Flavobacteriales bacterium | reverse complement strand
TGTCGCAAGCTCCTCAAGCGATCATTGTGGATGTAAGTCACGAGGTTCGCTCATTCGATATCCACGCGGCTTCTTTCCTTGTGAAGAGCGTTTGGCAGCAATTCCCATTGGGCACGGTACATATCATCGGTATTAACCCTGAACTTACATCTCGCACACCTCATGTGGCCATCCATTACATGGGGCATTATTTTTTAGGTGCCGATAACGGAATCTTCGCGCTCATTTTTGAGCAGGAACCGGAAGATATTATCGAGTTGAATTTGCCTCAAGGTGAAGACTGGACCTTCCCCATGAAAGGCATTTTCGCTTTGGCCGCCGCGCACCTCTCTCGTGGCGGTGCCATCGAGTTTTTGGGACAACGCGTATCGACCTTCAATCAGGCGATGCTCCCAACCCCGAGTCTTGAAGGCGATATGCTGAAAGGTCACGTTGAATACATTGACCACTACGGAAACGTGTATTGCAATATCTCCAAGTCGTTGTTTGAGCAGATTCGCCGTAAGCGCAAATACAACATCCTTTTCAAACGAGTAGGATTTGCTATTTCACGCATAAGCAACTACTACACGGATGTGGTGGAAGGAGAGCGACTGGCTATGTGGTCGACAGGTGGTTTGTTGATGATTGCCATCAACGGCGGCACGACCATGCACGGCGGTGGTGCTGCAGATTTGTTTGGAATGTCGGTCGGAGACGTAATACGAATAGAATTTCATGGTGAACCGAATAGTGAAGATGACCTTCCGGAATGATGCTATAGAGCAATTCACGGAGATTTTCAATACCTACCAAGACCGCATTCGCGCAGCCGAAGGGTGTCTAAGCGTGCAGTTGTTGCACGATGTAAATAATCCATGCATCTTTTTCACCTACTCCATTTGGAATGACGAGACCTTTCTTGAAAAGTACCGACTCTCTTCCACCTTTGGAGAAGTATGGCCGCAGGTAAAACCGTTGTTTGCTGCGCCCGCCGAAGCTTGGACAACCACAGTTGAAGGTTAACGAATGCCTGGTTTTTTCGTCTGAATAGCCACATGAATTCAGGGGTAAGGCTATACCTCTTACTATATTTGTATACCTATAATTACCTCGGTGAATTCGCGGAAACTTCTTCTCCTGTTATTCTTCGGAATAATGCACCTGCTTTGTTTTGGGCAGGATTGCTTTCAGTTGAAGAATGAAACCACCACAAACAAAAACGAGCTGATTGCCACTTCCAGTGAAAAGCTTTCATCGCGCTCTCAACGTGCTATCGAAGAAGGGGAAGAAACCATCAAAAAAGATTTATTGGTTAAGCTCTCGGAAAAAATTCTCATACAAGTAGAAAGCGGGAGCGTCAATTTCGTGGAAGACGATGGCAATGCCATTACACAATTATTCTCTTCCGAGACCAAAATCAATAGTCATTCGAAATTGGGCAACCTGATTTTCGACTACTGTTTCGATAAAAAGCACAAGACATTGTTCGGACAGTGTATTCTGAATAAGACAGGCTTGGCTGAATCGATTGCCAAGGAATGCACTACCCGACTCATCGCATTGAATGCCGAAATTATAGGCTTTGTTCGTTCGGGAAACAGTATCAATGTTCGTCCGCTTGAACGCAAGTACGAGGCCATCACCCGCGACTTTCAGACGGCGTTATTCTTGAATTATGAGATACCTATCCAAGAATGGAGTCTGTATGTGGCTCAATACAATAGCTCAATGGCCGCCATCGCTAATTCGGATGAACATATTGATCTGAAGGAATCGCTCGAGCAGGTCGATCATTTGATGGGTCAGGATCAATACGAAGAGGCAATTGCCTTGTTGAAGAACATCCGCAAGAAGCACAGCCAGAACGAGGACGTTAAGCATGCGCTGGAAGTATGTTTCGATAGGTACTTGGCTAGTTTGCGCTTGCAATCATCTCGACTGGTTCAGCAGCATGATTATCCGGCAGCTTTGGAGTTGGTCGATAACTATTGTATTACCGCAACCTGCAACAACGATGCAAAGGAATTGCGCGAGGAACTTCGAAGAGGATATTTCAGTGAAGCCAGTGAAATGCTTGCCGCATCCATGCGCGCCAAGGAAGACGCGCAGGCCGCAATTCATTTCAGTGCTCTTTCAAAATTGGCAGATATCAAACCGGATCGATACAAAGAGTTATCTGCTCGCTATCAGCAATACAAAGTCGATCGTTTAATCGAAAAGGCACGAATAGAAAATGATAAGCGTAATTATTGGGAGGCCTACAGCTTGCTTCGTACCACCGAAATGACGTATGGAATTGAAAGCGGTGAATTGTCAAGTTTGAAGGAATCACTTTTCCGCAAGATTGTGGCCCAGGAAATTCGAGAAGAGAAGAAAAGCAGACCGCACCTTAACTCTTTTGAGTTTGGCCCGGAGGCACTATCTAATGAATGGCAAACAGACCGACTCGACACATTCCCCATACACTCCATGCATCTAGGTATTGGAGCGGGACTTTATTTTAAATACAATATGGGCGCAATCAATGAGCGAAAGGGATATCCGATTGCCTCCGACATCATCGGAATAAAGGTTCGCTATGTTGATATCCGAAACGATTTCAACTTCAGTTCTTCGGAAAACGAACGTTTGACTTCCGGCAATAAGCATTTGGCTGAATGCGGCGTAGACGGCGCAATGATGTATATTTTTCACTACAACGTTAGCGCGGTGTATAATGAGTCCAGTAAAATCGGCAGCCCAATGGGCCTGAGTGCATCGTTTGGAATTCGAATTCCAATCCATTACGTTTCATTCGGGGTGGATGGCCGCTATTTCAATAAGTTCAATGAATACACATCGTTGAATATGGCTGCATACGTGCACGCCAAGTTTGACTTCAATAGGCAGTTTACACGTGCCGATAAGAGAAAGGTTCGCGCCCGAATAAAAGACTATTAATCATTCGGCATTCGTCACCAACCGTTCACCATTATTTCCCAACCACAACTCCCATTTCACAAAACTTCTCTTGACGCATGCGCATGCGTGTTTGAGGATCGAGTTTTAACAATGCTTGAAGTTCGTTTTTAATGACTTCTTTAACGTTTTGAAAGGTGGTCTCCGGATCGGTATGCGCGCCCCCCATGGGTTCGCGAATGATCCCGTCAATGAGTTTGTTGCCATACATGTCGTCGGCAGTAAGCTTCAGTGCTTTGGCAGCGGTCACCTTGTGATCCCATGAACGCCATAAAATAGAAGAGCAGGATTCCGGAGAAATAACCGAATACCACGTGTTTTCCAACATCATTACACGATCGCCGATACCGATACCCAATGCTCCACCCGAAGCGCCTTCTCCTATAATCACACAGATAACAGGTACTTGAAGCTTCATCATTTCAAACAAGTTTCGCGCAATGGCTTCTCCTTGTCCGCGTTCTTCGGCTTCGAGTCCGGGGAATGCGCCGGGAGTATCTATGAACGTGATAATCGGTTTATTGAATTTCTCGGCCAACTTCATCAATCGGAGAGCCTTGCGGTATCCTTCCGGATTGGCCATTCCGAAGTTGCGAAATTGACGGAGTTTGGTGGTATTTCCTTTTTGCTGACCAATGAACATAACGCTCATGTCATCGAGGAAACCAAAACCGCCTACCATGGCCTTGTCGTCCTTCACTGTGCGGTCGCCATGGAGCTCAATCCAATTGTTGCCTGTAAGGTAATCGATGTATTGAAGTGTGTAAGGGCGGTCGGGATGACGGCTCACTTGCACGCGCTGCCAAGAATCTAGATTGCTATAAATTTCCTGCTTCTTTTTTTCAGCAGCATCCTGCAACTCGGCGATAGCCGCCGACATATCTACACCAGCCTTCTTCTCGCTTTCACGCAGTTTTTCAATTTGCGTGTGTAGCTCTTTTATCGGTTCTTCAAAATCGAGATAATTCATTGCAATCGGTTTGAGGGCGCAAAATAGTTAAAACGAATTGAACACGCTACCTCTCCTATTCAACACCGACCGTTGAAGAATCTTTCCATCAACCTTTCAAAACTTCACGGGCAATGACCAGTTTTTGGATTTCGCTGGTTCCCTCACCAATCGTGCACAGTTTTGAATCGCGGTAGAATTTTTCGACCGGGAAATCTTTGGTGTAGCCATACCCACCGAAAATCTGAACGGCTTCGGTAGCACAACGCACGGAAACTTCGGATGCGAAGTACTTGGCCATGGCCGATTCCTTCGTCATCTTCTTCTTGTTGTTCTTGAGATAAGCCGCTTGGTAGAGCAATGCTTCAGCCGCTTGAATTTCTGTTTCCATATCGGCGAGCTTAAATGCAATCGCCTGGAAGTTGGCAATAGGCTGACCAAACTGTTCGCGTTCCTTGGCATATTTCACAGCTGCTTCGAGCGCGCCTTTAGCAATACCCATGGCCAATGCACCAATGCTGATGCGACCGCCATCCAATATTTTCATGGCCTGCTGGAAACCCTTTCCGATTTCACCACATATCTGACTTTTATGAACGCGGCAATTATCGAATATAAGCTCAGCTGTTTCGCTGGCTCGCATGCCTAATTTGTTCTCTTTCTTTCCGCCTGAAAATCCCGGCGTGCCTCGCTCGATAATGAAGGCCGTGATGCCATGAGAATCGAGAAGTTCGCCTGTGCGAACCAATACAACCGCCACTTCACCCGAGATACCGTGCGTGATCCAGTTCTTGGTTCCGTTGATTACCCAGTAATCACCATCCTGAACGGCGGTGCACTTCATACGCATAGCATCGCTGCCGGTATTCGCTTCGGTCAAACCCCAAGCACCTATCCATTCGCCGCTGGCCAGCTTAGGCAAGTATTTCTGCTTCTGCTCTTCGTTGGCAAACTCCAATATATGATTGGTGCAAAGTGAATTGTGCGCTGCCACGGAAAGACCGATTGATCCGCACACCTTCGCTACTTCTTCAATTACCGAAATGTATTCATAGTAGCCCAGTCCCGAGCCACCGTATTCTTGGGGAACAAGCACGCCCATCAGGCCGAGCTCACCCATTTTGCGGAATAATTCGCGTGGAAATTCTTGTGATTCATCCCATGTCATAACGTTGGGACGAATTTCTTTTTCAGCTAAATCGCGCACCATTTGCGCAATCATCAACTGGTTTTCTGATTTCTCAAAGTTCATTGCTTTGCTAAAATTAGAGGTTGGTTGTGATCGTTAAACAGTCTCAGCGACTGAACGGTTCTTTAAAAACGTGCAAAAGTAGTGACGCTTTCTGTGTATGGGCGCATTCTTTCCATGCCCTTTAAGAAACTTAACTCTACTATAAACTGAAACATCGCCACTTGGGCGCCCGCCTTCTGCACCAGCTGAGCCGCGGCTTCTGCGGTTCCTCCGGTGGCAAGCACATCGTCGTGTATCAACACGCGCGCCCCAGGCTGCAGCGCATCCTTGTGCATTTCGATGGTGGCACTACCGTATTCCAAATCATAGGAAACACTGTGGCAAGCACGAGGCAATTTGCCCTTCTTTCGAACCATGATGAAAGGAACTCCCAACCGCAATGACAGCGGAACGGCGAGTAAAAATCCTCGACTCTCCAATCCCACAATGGCTTCAATGCGTTGGTCCTTGCAAGCCTGCTCCATGGCATCGAGCAAGTCGTTGAGCAAATGGGGATCCTGAAACAACGGAGTAATGTCTTTGAATACGATTCCCGGCGATGGAAAGTCGTGCACATCCACCATGGAGTGCTTGATACGTTCTTCTAAATTCATTGCAGGCAAAAATCAGCGAACTTCGATGTAGATGCACATTTTTTCGAAGGTTTTATCATCAATCAACAAACACTTCTTTAGGTCTGACAACGAATTGAATGGGCCATGCTTTTCACGATAAGCCACCAATCCCTTGGCCTGTGAGCGCGAGAGGTAAGGGTGCTTCAAGAGCTCTTCGACATGAATTCGGTTGATGTCCAATTTGCGAACAGCGGTTGTGTCAATGCGTAGGTATGGCCAAATGGTATCGAGCTTTCCGGGCGTAAGCCGGTACACTTCCAGCAACTGATCGGCATGGTAGAATCCTCCCAACCGCTCACGATACTCCACAATTTTACGAGCCAGCCAAGGACCAATAGAAGGAAGCCCTCTCAACTCAATGGTGTCGGCAGTATTGAGTTCAACCTCTCGACTTCGCTCGAAAGGCTTCGAATAGGTGCGCCGGGGAACCGAGTCATTCCACCATTGATGAAAGGGGTGTTCACTAGAGCTCCACCTTCTGCTCGAACTTTGAAAGCTTGAATCCGTGTTTTCGGAAATGAATGCTGATTGATTGAAAGTCCATTCTTCCGGCACGGTGAATTCAATCGCACGCGGCTTTGACCATCGGAAGTAACACACGCGTCCGATTACTACCAAAAACAATAGAAGGGTTAGCACCCGAAATCCCCGTTGCTCCGAGCGGGTAAATGTGAATGCTTCGCGCCAGGTTAAACGGCTTTTTTCCATGCCGCAAAACTGGAAGAAGTCACGCGGAATGCTTATTCCTCATAGGAATAGTTTATGCCTAGACCGCTCTCAGCAGCCCTCATTCTCCATTCTCCCAATGCCCCGCCTACTTCATCCACACATCTGCCACTACCCAGTACCCAGTACCTAGTACCCACTCCCCATTAAGAAAGCCCACTCACCACTCCATTCGCATCAATATCCATCCCTTCGCTGGCGGGAACAACCGGAAGTCCAGGCATGCGCATCATATCACCGAGAATAGGTATGATGAACCCGGCACCCACGGCAAACTCGAATTCACGAACAGTAACGGTAAACCCGGTTGGGCGGCCAACTTTCGATTCATCGTCGCTGAAGGACTTTTGCGTTTTGGCCATACATACAGGCAAACCGGCAAGCCCAAGCTTATCGATAATCTTCAAATCGCTTTCAGCGTCTTTCGAGAAGTTAACCGCATCGGCACCGTAGATTTCCTTGGCAATGCGGGTAATTTTTTCTTTAACGGGCATCGACCAATCGTAGAGCGGCTTAAATGCGTTTTTACCCGATTCAATTTCGCTCACTACAGCATAGGCCAGATCTTTCATGCCTTCTCCACCCTGCGCAAAACCACGTGCCACAACGGCTTTCACACCGAGTTCAGCACATTGGGCAATGACGTAGTTCAATTCCTCCTCGCTATCGGTGGGGAAATGATTGATGGCTATGGTTGGGTTGATTCCGAACTTCTTACAGTTCTCGATGTGCTTCTCCAAGTTGCCGAAGCCTTTCGTAACACGCTCCATTGAGGCGGTGTTGTATTCCTCTTTCTTGGCTCCCCCGTGATGACGAAGTGCGCGAATAGTCGCAACAAGCACAATCGCATCAGGTTGAATATTTCCATAACCACACTTGATGTTCATGAACTTCTCGGCTCCGAGGTCGGCCCCAAAGCCTGCTTCTGTTACCACATAATCGGAGAGGGAAAGTCCCATCTTAGTGGCGATGATTGTATTAGTGCCTTGAGCGATGTTGGCAAACGGACCACCGTGAATAATGGCCGGATTGCCCTCCAACGTTTGAACCAGGTTTGGCTTGATAGCATCCTTCAGCAGCAATGCCATGGCTCCTTGTGCTTTCAGGTCACGAGCATAAATGGGCTTCTTATCGAAGGTAAACCCAACGAAGATATTGCCGAGCTTCTCCTTCAAATCCTCGATGTTTTTCGACATGCAAAGAATAGCCATTACCTCGCTGGCCGGTGTAATATTGAAACCGTCTTGGCGAGGCATTCCGTTAGCCGTTCCGCCCAATCCAATGGTTATATTTCGTAGTGATCGGTCGTTCATGTCCATCACACGCTTCCAATAAATCTGTCGTGGATCGAGACCGAGGTTATGTTGTTTGTTCTGAATGTTGTTGTCGATGAGCGCAGCCAGCAGATTGTTAGCCTTTTCAATAGCGCTGAAATCGCCCGTAAAATGCAGGTTGATGTCCTCCATGGGCACTACCTGAGCGTAGCCGCCACCCGCTGCACCGCCCTTGATACCGAACACCGGTCCGAGCGAAGGTTCGCGCAATACCACGGTTGCCTTCTTCCCTATTTTATTAAGTCCTTCGGTCAACCCGATGGAAGTGGTTGTTTTTCCTTCTCCCGCTGGTGTAGGCGTAATGGCTGAAACGAGTACTAGTTTATTCTTCCTGATAGCACTCTCGTTGATCAACGAAAGTGGGAGTTTCGCTTTGAACTTGCCGTAATGCTCGAGGTCGTCGACGGCGATATTCAGCTTGGCAGCAATGTCATTGATGTGCTGCATTTTGCATGACTGGGCAATTTCCAGATCGCTTGGGAATGACATAGTTTGTTTGTGTTTGGGGCGAATATAGGAAATTAGGGACAAGGGACTGGGTACTGGGTACCTGTTAGTGATTAACTAGAGTTTGCGGCGTTTGATGGATGGTGTAGTCTGCCAAAATTGCCATATCCTGCTCATGGCACGACCGTTGAAAACGCCGCGGCGGAAATTCAAATACGATTAGAACTATGAGCACAATGACCGAAGGACAATTGAAGGTGCACACCGACAACATCTTCCCAATTATCAAGAAGTTTTTATACAGCGACCACGAAATTTTTCTGCGTGAGTTAGTGAGCAACGCGGTGGATGCTTGCCAGAAAGTGAAGACACTGAGCGTTTCAGGCGAGGTAAATCACGATGGAAGCGGACTGCGCGTGGAGGTAATTGCTGACAAAAATGCCAACACTCTGACAATTCGCGATAACGGAATCGGAATGACCACCGAGGAGGTTGAAAAGTATATCAACCAAATTGCTTTCAGCGGTGCCGAGGAGTTTGTAGAGAAATACAAAGACGCGCAAATCATTGGTCACTTTGGATTGGGCTTCTATTCGGCCTTCATGGTGGCGAAGCAAGTTGAGATTCAAACGCTTTCGCAGCGCGCAGGCGGAACACCTGTGCACTGGACGTGCGACGGATCGCCCAATTTCTCGATGGGCGCAGGCAACCGCACCACTCCGGGAACCGATATCATTCTTCACTTGAGCGACGACTCCATTGAGTTTGCAGAAGACAGCCGTATTGAAGGCATCCTCACCAAGTATTGCAAGTTTATGCCGGTCGAAATCCAATTCGGAGAGAAGTCTGAATGGGTAGATAGCGACGAAACCGACGAGCAAGGTGAGAAGAAGCAAGTCGAAGTAAAGGTTGCCAACATCATCAACAACCCTTCTCCGCTGTGGTTGAAGAAGCCGGCCGATTTAACCGAGGAAGATTACAAGGCTTTCTACCATGAACTCTACCCGATGAGTTTCGATGAGCCGCTTTTCCATATTCATATCAACGTAGATTATCCATTCAACCTGACGGGTATTCTGTTCTTCCCGAAGATGAAGAACAACATGGAGGTGCAGAAAAACAAGGTTCAGCTCTACAGCAACCAAGTTTTCATTACCGATGAAGTAAAGAACATCCTCCCCGACTTTTTGACTCTTTTGCATGGTGTGGTTGACTCTCCGGATATTCCACTCAACGTATCGCGCAGTTACTTGCAGGAAGATTCTAACGTGAAGAAAATTTCGGCGCACATTACCAAAAAGGTGGCTGACAAGCTTCAAAGCATGTACAACAACGACAAGGCCGACTATGAAAGTAAGTGGGACGACATCGGTGTGTTCATCCAATACGGTATGCTCACCGACGAGAAGTTTTACGAGAAGGCTGAGAAGTTTGCACTTTTAAAAACAGCCAACGACACATACTTCAACCTGGAAGAATTCAAGGAGAAAATCAAGGACACTCAAAAGGATAACAAGGGGGAAACTGTTGTGCTCTATGCCAACAGCAAGGAAGAACAGTTTACTGCAATTCAGGAAGCCGCCGAGCGTGGTTGGGAAGTGGTTTTGTTGGATGGTCCTCTAGCCTCTCACTACATCTCCAAACTGGAACAGAAACATTCAGGTCTTCGTTTCAAGAGAGTGGACGCCGATGTAATGGACAAACTGATTGAGAAGGATGAGAATACCGCATCAGCCCTTTCCGATGATCAGAAGAAAGGTATAACTTCTGCCTTGGAAAAGCTTATCGATACCAAGAAGTACCATGTTGAGTTTGCCAACCTTTCGCCGAAAGATGCTCCGTTTGTTATTACGCAAAACGTGTTTATGAGCCGCATGAATGAGCAGAGCGCTATGGGTGGCGGTGGTTTTTACGGAGCTTTGCCCGATAGCTACAACTTGGTGGCCAATGCCAATCACCCACTCTTCGGAAGCACGGTTACCAACAGCGATGGCCAAACCGTTCTCAACGATTCAAAGGTGAAGCAAGCCATTGACTTGGCATTGCTGAGCAAAGGATTATTGAAGGGAGAAGAGCTTTCTAAATTCGTTAAACGCAGCTTGGAAATGATATAATTCGAGGCAACATATCAAAAGGAAAAAAACCGGCCGTTGCCGGTTTTTTTCTAACATTAACCTTAACAAAAACAAAACCTACGTAAATGACCTTGCCCTGAACTGATTATTGCAGGTCAGGTTGGGGTGTCAGTCGCAGATACGGTTTAACGGCGCGATATCCCTTGGGAAATTTTGCCGGAATGTCTTCTGTTGCTATGGATGTTGAAATAACCACGTCCTCTCCCGGGTTCCAATTGGCAGGAGTTGCAACGCTATAGTTTGCAGTTAATTGAAGCGAGTCTATAACCCGGAGAATTTCGTCGAAGTTTCTGCCGGTGGAAGCCGGATAGGTGATGATTAACTTCACTTTTTTGTCGGGACCAATCACCACTACGGAGCGAACCGTAAAACGATCGGATGCATTGGGGTGAACGAATCCATATAAGTTAGATACAGCAAAATCGGGATCAGCGATGATTGGGAATTCTACCTCAACCGATTGGGTCTCGTTGATGTCTGCTATCCATGCAACGTGCGATTCTATCGTATCGACGCTCAACGCAATTGTCTTTACGTTGCGCTTTTCGAAGTCCGCCTGTCGTTTTGCAACGGCTCCTAATTCGGTTGTACAAACAGGAGTAAAGTCTGCGGGATGGCTAAAAAGCACGCCCCAGGAATTTCCCAGCCATTCATGAAAGCGTATTTTCCCTTGGCTAGTATTGGCTTCAAAATCGGGAGCTGTGTCGAAGAGACGTATAGACATGATGTTCGTTTTTTTGTTTCGGGGGCGAAATTATACCTGTGTTTTTAAAATCCTACTAAAAAGATAGGAATTAACGATAATTTTATAAACAACCGAAAATCGACAGTGAAATAACAAGCTAGCCTTTGCGCTTAACGAGCTTCTTTTCGCGAAGAATTAGATCCTCAAGACTGGTTGACTCCAATATCTGAAGTGTCGCATCTCGCACTTCAATCATAACATGGTGAAGTGCACATTTTGATTCATCCGGGCATATCGTGCAAGCCTCATAGAAATTCAGACTCACACAAGGAACAAGTGCTATGGGGCCATTAATGGTTCGTATTACATCGGCTAACCGAATATCGCTTGGCGCCTTGTCTAATGTGTAGCCACCTCCTATGCCCTTCTTACTAATTACATACCCGGAAACTTTTAAATCATGGAGAATGGCTTCCAAAAATTTAAACGAGATCCCCTGACCTTCAGCAATTGAAGACGCAGAAACCGGTTTGCCTTCACCGCTCTTGATCGAGATATGAATCAAGGCGCGCAAAGCATATCGTGTTCGCATGGTCAGCATGTCAGCGAAGATAGCATAAGTGCAATATCCGAACCTCCTTCCTCTCCCCTGTTCGAAACTTGTGAATTAACCTTCGCATTCGCTTCGCATCTTTGCTACCTATGGCAGAGCATTTCATCGTTTCAGCAAGAAAGTACCGTCCCGACACGTGGGATACCGTAGTGGGGCAAAAGCACATCACCACTACCCTTCAAAGTGCTATTGCCAATAATCAGATTGCACAAGCTTATTTGTTTACCGGACCTCGTGGCGTAGGTAAAACTACCTGTGCACGCATTTTCGCGAAAGCGGTAAACGGTGCCATCGGTGAGCAGCTCGACGATATGCAGTTCAACGTTTTTGAACTCGATGCTGCTTCCAACAACAGCGTCGACGACATTCGTTCTATTGTGGACAGTGTGCGCATACCGCCTCAAACCGGTCAGTACAAGGTCTACATCATCGACGAGGTTCACATGCTCTCGGCTGCGGCATTCAACGCGTTTCTGAAAACGCTCGAAGAACCGCCGGCGCATGCGATCTTCATTTTAGCTACGACCGAAAAACATAAGATTATTCCAACGATTCTCAGTCGTTGCCAGATATTCGACTTCAATCGCATCAAGATAAAAGACATCGCCGATCACTTGGCTTCAATCGCTTCTAAAGAGGGTGTGCAAGCTGAGCCGGAGGCACTTCATGTCATTGCAACCAAAGCGGATGGCGCGATGCGCGATGCGCTTTCCATCTTCGACCAGGTAGTAGCCTTCTGCGGCAGAAACCTCACCTACTCGGCCGTTATCCAGAACTTAAATGTGCTCGATTACGACTATTACTTCCGCCTCACCGATTTGGTATTGGCCGAAGATGTAGCGGGTTGCCTGGTGCTGTTCGACGAGGTCTTGAACAAAGGATTCGACGGACATCATTTCATAACAGGCTTGGGCGGTCACTTCCGCAACCTCCTGGTGAGCAAGGATGCGCAAACCATTCCGCTTATGGAAGTAAGCGAATCGGTGGCCGAGAAGTATAAGAGTCAGGCTGCAGCATCCGACCTACGTCTGCTCATCCAAGGCCTTCAAATGATCAACGAATGCGACACTCAGTTCAGAGCGAGCAAGCACCAGCGATTGCTGGTTGAACTTACGCTCATGAAGCTGGCAAGCATTCTCTATAACCGAGAAGGCGAAAAAAAAAAGTTCCAACTGAAGCCCTTCCGGGGTAGTGAACGTCGCACCGTAGCACGCCCGGCAATGCCCGTCGCTACGGAGGTCGTTCAAAAGAAAGAGGCGAATACTCATAAACAGGAAGTAACACTTTCAACCCCCTCTGTCGCTGCTTCTGTTCCTCCATCGTTGGGCAAGCGAAATCTCATTCTGCAATCGACCGAGTCGGTTAGCATCAAAGGTGTGATGGCTAAGCGTGCACAGCAGCAACAACAAGCCACCGAGCAACTCGAAGAAATCGCCCTCGAGAAGCCCACACGAGAATATACGACCGCCGAATTGCAGGAAGCTTGGAATCGATTTGCCGATGAAAAGATGGCGCACAACATGCAGGCTCAAAGTGCATTCAAGGTGGCCGAAGTGGAGCTTCGATTGGGAAACACATTGCGCATTGCATTGCCTAGCGTAACGCAGGAAATGTACTTCAACGAATACCGCAATCAACTCGCGGAATACATGCGAACCGCATTCGATATTCGCGGTATCGATTACAAGGTGGAGATTATGCGTCCGGAAGAAATAAAGTCGACCTACCAATCGGCCAAGCAGCGCTTCGATGCCCTCGTGGCGGTAAATCCCGCCCTCGACAACTTGCGCAAGCGTTTCAATTTGCAGATCGACTTCTAATAACCATGCGGGTCGATAAGTTCCTTTGGTGCATTCGGGTGTATAAAACCCGTTCCCTTGCCGCCTCTCAGTGCAAGCTGGAAAAGGTGTGGCTCAACGGTGCTCCTGTAAAAGCAAGTCGCGAGGTGAAACCCGGCGATGTGCTAACGGTTCGAAAGGGGCCTATTCTTTTCTCTTACAAGGCACTCGCCTATCCTCGCGCCCGACTGGGGGCTAAACTAGTAGCAGGTTATGCCCAAGATGTTACGGCATCTGAAGAAATGGCCAAGCTCGAAATGATTCGCATGCAGTTTCGTCTCGATCGTAAGCGTGGATTGGGACGTCCCACCAAAAAGGAGCGCCGCGAGTTGGATGACTATACCGATTTTGACTTTGAGGAAGAATGGATGGGCGATGAAGAGTCGACCGATGAATAGCCATCGGCAGTATCTTGCGCCCCTATGACAGCGAAGCGCCAACCGGCCATATTGTTTATCCTTATTACCGCATTGATCGATTCCATCTCCATCGGAATCATCATCCCCGTATTTCCCAAACTCATTATGAG
>JBKCGW010000220.1:0-4229 GCA_046303175.1 Flavobacteriales bacterium | reverse complement strand
TCAAGTTTCCACAGGCATCTACATGGTTCGCCTAAACTCAGAAACGGATTTTGAAATTGAACGCTTGTATATTCAAAAGTAAAAGCCGAAAACTATCAAAAACAAAACGCTCTTCCATTGTGAAGGGCGTTTTGCTTTTGTACAATAGACAAGAGGGAATCGCGAGGGACGAAGGGCGAGGGGCGAATGGTGGCGGTGTAGGCATGAAGAAAGGAGAATGGAGAATGGAGAATGGAGAATGACGCTGTGGTGCGAAGGTTCTCCATTCTCCTTTTCATTAAGGAAGGCACGCCGTTTATTCTCATAGCCAAAGACCTATGATGATTCTGCGCGATTTGCCGAAAAAAATCTTGTATACAATTTTGAATTTTTCTTTGGTGTGTTAACAGGTGCTGTTAACGTTTTTGAAATAAAATCGAAAATGTTTACAAGGTTGGAGAAAGAAGAAACGGCCCTTTTTTCTTAAAGTGGCCAATGGCGAATGAGCGCGGTGTAGGAATGGAGAATGGAGGCACATCGTTTCTCCATTCTCCATTCTCCATTCTCCAATACCCAGTCCCCAGTACTTCGTCCTTCGTACTTAGTACTTCCTTAAATTGCCCCCATGAAAACACTCCACCTGCTATCTACCGCGATCCTCTGCGCATGTCTATCTGTGGCTTCTGCGCAAACCACCGAGGCCGAAAAAGCCATGAGAACCGTTTCGACCGATACCGTCTTTGGATGGAAAACGGGCGGGTTGTTCGGGATTTCCATTTCGCAAGCTTCGTTTACCAACTGGGCGGCCGGTGGACAAAACACCATTGCACTGGGTGGGATTTTCAGCGCGTATGCTAAATACAAAAACGAACACACCTCGTGGGACAACATGCTCGACTTGGGTTATGGTATCCTCAAGCAAGGTAAAGATGCCGATTTCATCAAAACAGACGACAAGGTTGACTTTACTTCCAAGTATGGCCGCAAGGCTTCATCTTCCTGGTACTACGCAGGATTGGTGAACTTCAAAACGCAAATGACGGCCGGTTACAACTACCCCAACGTGACCAACAAAATCTCAGATCTACTCGCTCCGGCCTACGTACTCGCAGCCATCGGTATGGATTATAAGCCCAATGACAAACTCACTGCTTTCATTGCTCCCATAACCTCGAAAAACACCATCGTCAACAACGATTCACTTGCCAATGTAGGCGCGTTCGGTGTGGAAGCGGCAGTGCTCGATGCCACAGGAAGTATTGTAACACCCGGTAAGAAAATCAGAAACGAGGTGGGTGGATATGTGCGCATGGTTTACCAACAAACGTTCTTCAAAGACAAAAGCGTTTCGGTTACATCAAAGCTCGACCTCTTCTCAAACTACCAAAACAATCCGCAAAACATCGACGTGAGCTGGGAAACCATCATCGGACTCAAGGTCAACAAATGGATTACAACCACCATCACTACGCACCTACTCTACGACGATGACATTGCCATCGCTGTAGACCGAGACAACAATGGCGTTACCGACGGATCCGGTCCACGCACCCAATTCAAAGAAGTGATTGGCGTTGGTCTCAACATCAAGTTTTAGTCAATAAACCCAAGAATGACCTGAAAAAGGTTGTTTGATAAATCGAAGAGACGATATCTTCGCTCACGCAAAATTCCAACTGCACACATCACACTATGCGCACACTTCGCACACTCATCGCAGCATCACTTTTAAGTGCTTCTGCTGTACAAGCTCAAACCACCTGGACACTCGACAGCACTGTATTGGTGCAAACCGATGTCGTAACAGGCATTACTCGTCCGTGGGAAATCCTGTGGGGACCCGACGATTACATCTGGTCTACTTGCCGCAATGGGGATGTGTTGCACATTGACCCGGTTACAGGAAACTACACCACCATCCTTGAGCTCACGGTGAGCAACAACGGCAGCGGAGAACCCGGTTTGTTGGGAATGGCGCTTCACCCCGATTTCACCAACACACCGAAAGTGTTTCTGGTATACAACTATTCTCAGGGCAACAGCGTGAAGGAACGTCTTTCGTCGTTTGACTGGAACGGTACTTCGCTCACCAACGAAACCTACCTCATCGACAATATTCCCGGCAACCAAATTCACAACGGTGCACGTTTGGTGATTTCTCCTGATGGAAAAATCATGATGACAACGGGAGATATTGGCACGGGTGGCGACCTTTCGCAAGATCTCGTATCCAAAAACGGCAAGGTGCTTCGCATCAACCTCGATGGTAGCATTCCTTCTGATAATCCCGATCCTTCCTCGTACGTGTGGTCATTCGGACATCGCAACGGTCAAGGCCTTTGCTACGGACCATCGGGTATTTTGTACGAAAGCGAACACGGACAAAACAGCAGCGACGAGCTCAACATCATCGAGGCAGGTCGCAATTACGGCTGGCCTGAAGTTCAAGGAGCCTGCAACACCAACGCTGAAATTGCATTTTGCGAAGCCAACAATGTAGTAGAGCCAATCGAAGAATGGTCGCCTTGCGTGGCTGTTAACGGTCTCGAATATTATAATCACCCTGCTATTCCCGAGTGGCAAAACAGCCTTATCATGGGAGTAATGGGAGGCTTAAATGGCACCAGTGGTTCGAATGACCGTGTTTCAATTCTGCACCTCAGCGACGACGGATTGTCGGTTCTTTCAGAAGACAAGCTCTTTACTTCACTCAATCAGCGTTTCCGCGATGTTTGCATCAATCCGAACACAGGTGCATTGTATGTGGCCCTCAACGGTACACAATACCCGGGCACAGCCCCCAATAAAATCATCATGTTTGCTCCGCAGGCCAATACCAATAACGTAGTAAACAAGCCAACCATTGGACAGACTATGAACTTGTATCCAAACCCCGCGCAAACTGAGTTTACGATTGAAGTGGCCAATTCACTGATTGGTTCTGATTTGGTGGTTTTTGGCTACGACGGAAAGCAAGCAGCTACTTTCAAAATCCAATCTACCAAGCAGCAAATCGACATCAGTAATTTGCCCGCAGGCTCCTATTGGACAGTTGCAACATCTGCTTTGGGAACGGTTACCCGCACATTCACCAAACTATAATTCAAAAGCGTGAGCGAAAGCTGCCACTCTTAAATTCAACTCATCCGTAATTCGTAATCCGTAATCCGTAATTTCAACATTGTTCACCCGTTTCACCCTTCCCGTCGCACTGCTATGCCTTGGCTATCTGGTGCTCGAATGGCAAAACGGAAGGGCACAAATGGCGGATTTTAGAGTGTATTACGATGCAGCAAACGCACTGATTCACGGCGATGTATTGTATGGAAAAGCATTCGGGGTAAGCAGTGGATTCTATAAGTACTCGCCTTTCGCGTGCTTGCCTTTTATTCCGCTGGCTTTACTGCCCTACGGAGTTGCTTCCGTGCTGTATTACTTGCTCATCACCGCGACTATTATATTCTTCTCTTTGCGCGTTGCACGCGCTATAACCGGAGAAAAGGAAGAACAACGGTTTTCGGTATGGTTGCCCATTATTACGGGCATATTCCTGATAGATCACCTCGAGCGCGAATTGCATTTGGGCAACATCAACCTGTTTCTGTTGGTGTTGTTATATGAAACCTACGCGCAACTGAAGAAAGAAAAAGAAATACAAGCAGGAATACTCTACGGCCTGGTGTTGCTTTTCAAGCCCCATTTTCTATTGCTCCTTCCCTACTTTATTTGGAAGCGAAAACTCAAAACGTTGGGTACTGTGGCAGCCTCTGTAGGAGTCGGATTGCTGGTGCCTTCCATAGTATCCGGCTGGTCAATCAATCTAACTCATTTAAAAGAATGGGCCATTGCCATGAGCGACCATAACATGGCCTTGCAGCTAAGTCCCAATACCATCTATGGCCTTATCAACCACCTATTCTTAGGCGGAAATGCCGGTAGCTGGTTGGTGCTCGCTGTCCTTGCTGTTACCGCAATCTCAATTGCGCTCTATATCCATCGCAACGATCGTTTGCATGGCACAACATGGTCTTCAGAAATTCGATTTAAAGAATATTTCTTGTTGGTAGCGCTGGTTCCCAACCTCGTTCATACTGATACGGAGCATTTCATGTGGGTGTGGCCCATGCTTTCCTTAGCGCTGTACGCGGCAATGCAAAAAGAATCCAAAGCGCGGGCGCTAACGATAGCCTTGTTGGCTATTGCATTTGTGCCTTTCGTGCTCAACAGTCCGGACATCGTAGGAAAAGACC
>JBKCGW010000219.1:0-2894 GCA_046303175.1 Flavobacteriales bacterium | reverse complement strand
GAACATAGAAAAGATCCACTCAACAGAAACTACGCTAAAATCAGTAACCGCGGCTTCGATTTCGGTTTTTTCGCCGGCCCCGGAACCACGCTCATCAGTCCATTCACCACCCGCAACCAACGAAGCGATGAATACAATGGGATGATTGTACAAGCGGGATTTGCGGGCTTTATTGAATCCAACATCGCCAGCTTTGGGTTGGCCGTTGGCTACGACTATCTGCTCAGTGCCGATCGTGAACTATGGATTTATCAAAACAAACCCTGGGTGGGGTTAGTGGTGGGTGTAGCACTCAACTGACAGAAAACAAAGGACGTCGCAACCGAAGGAGCTCCATGAATACACGCCTCGCGAATGAACGGAATTTGACGAGTATTTTGAATCGCTCACATTCATTTTGCTAATGCGAAGCAAGAAGGAATTCACTTAAGTTAAACGCTTTCTACCCTCATCAAATTATCGATTCTTAACACGCCGTTGAATCGCTCCACTTCTAGTTTTCGGACAAATCAATACACATGAAATACACAAGTATCCTCCTACTACTACTTGTTTTAACCAGTGGTTGTTCTGTAATCGATCCCGGTCAAGTGGGCGTGAAGCGCACCTTGGGTAAACTCAGTTCCAAAGTTTCACAACCCGGACCTGTGGTTTTCAATCCCTTTATTTCGAAAGTGGTTCGCTTGAATGTTGGAACGATGAACCTCGCAATTAAAGAAAATCTACCATCGAAAGAGGGGTTGACTATTCTATCGGAAAGCTCTATCTTATTTCACATCAAAGCAGCGGATGCACCTAGAATAATTCAGGAAACAGGACTCAATTTCGAGGACAATCTTATACTTCCTGTTTTCCGTTCGGCAGCTTCTGATGTATGCTCACGCTATTACGCCAAGGATATGCACAGTGCAAAGCGTAACGAAATTGAAAAGGAAATCCAAGCACGGTTGGCTGAAGTATGCGACGCGAAGGGCTTTGTGATTGAAGCAGTGCTGCTCAAGAGCATTACTCTTCCCGCCGGCCTGACCGAATCGATAGAAACGAAACTCCAGGCAGAACAGGAAGCACTGCGCATGGAGTTCGTGCTCGACAGGCAAAAGAAAGAAGTTGAACGCCAGATCATCGAGGCCGAAGGAGCGAAGAAAACGAATGTTATACAAGCAGAGGCGCGAGCCGAAGCAATGCGTATCGAAGCAGAAGGTTCTGCGAAAAGCATCGAGATCAAAGCCAAAGCCAACAAGGCGGCCAACGAAATGCTGAACTCGAGCATCACACCGAACATTCTAAAGCTCAACGAAATTGAGGCATTCATCAAACTGGCGACTTCACCCAATGCCAAGACCGTAATTACAGATGGCAAAGGCAGTGTTCTGAACGTCTTGGACGAATGACCGATCTGAGAGAGGAAAGACTTGAATGATTATTGACCAACGGGTTAATAATTCGACTGGCTGCGTGAAATAGACCGCTTATCAGAATAATCTTGCAGTAAAGACGTCACGAAAACGTCTATTTGAGTTATGCAATCTAAATCACACATGTCCATAACAAAGCGTTCCACGATCGTTAACAACAGCCGCTTTAAATGTTAATGTGAGCAAAGCAACCATTTATGTTGATCAGTTGTTATACAATGCATACATAGGGCTATGCAAAGCAAACACAAGTGTTCAGCAATAATCTGTTTTCTGATTCTACTTGGCAATCTGTCACTATCCGCACAGATTCTCGACTACAATTATATTTTCCAATCGACCGACACTTGGACAGAACTTACGGGTGATCAAGTGGTCTTTTCAGGCGCATTCGATGATGAAGTGTCTGCCGCCATAACCACTCTGCCGGTAACCATGGGAGTTGAAGCCCATACTTCCCTGTTTGTCAGCACGAACGGATTTATGACCTTGACCACTGCTCCATCCGCCACCAACTACGATCCTCTTTCGCAAGGCATTTCAGCGCCGATCATTGCCCCTTTTGCCACCAACCTAGAAGGTATCGATGCCACTTCCAAAGTGAGCTACACCATCGACTTTCAGGGTATCTATGTTCAATGGAAAAACGTGCGTCGCGCAGGATATGTCGGTGAGTCCTTTTCATTTAAAGCCCGCATTATCAATACCGCCTATACAGGCTTTGGCTTCGGTTCAATTTCTTTCATTTATGGTCCCTTCCAAGGGGTAGCAGTCCCAAGCACCTCGGTGCACGTGGGTATTCGCGTGGGCTCGGGCGATACTGCAGGCACCTTCGCCACACGCACAGTTGCACCCGGTGCAGCCTGGTCGCCCGACACATTCGGTACATCATCGACCTCTACTTGCGCATTTCCATCCAGCAACACTACCGATGGCTTTCCCGCTGAAGGCATGAAGCACGAGTGGTTTTTGAACCCCGGATATCAGGGACCGACGAATCCGGATGTCTCCCCCCTCTGCAACGGAACGGGTAACGTCGTGATATTCTCCAATTACGACGGAGGCACACTCAACATCAATGTGGACCAGGACATCCCCGACCTGAAAATTGGTATATGCACCTATGACCCTGTGGAAGTCAACATCTCGGGTCCATTTGCTGGTAATGTGGTCGAAGTACTGTACGCCGGATTCAACTCAGGTCAACCAAGCAACTGTACTCCGAACCTTTTTACGACATCCATTTCAGGAGTAGATCCTTCGATAACGCAAATCCTCACAGCTCCTCCCGTGGGTTATGAGCCCTTGCATGGCAATGGCTCCGGCGGTTGGGGTGGACTTTTTGGGGGTACAGGACAAATGGTGGGCGTAAGCGGACAGTGCGACACCCTCTATGTGGCCGGTGGTGGCAATACCCCCGATGAAGTCGTGTATTACTTCCTCACTGCCTTCGACGACGATCTGCTCTTTCACTACACA
>JBKCGW010000218.1:0-1112 GCA_046303175.1 Flavobacteriales bacterium | reverse complement strand
CTCCTTCCCTTGATTTCACCTCAATCGCCAATAACCTAACTCCCGTGGGATTGAACACGTTCACTCACGCTTCCAATCTGGCACTTTCGAACAGTTATTATTACGTGATCAACGCATGGTACGACGATGGCGCAGGTGGAGAGTTTTCCGTGGCCTCCGATACGTTGTCCACTATATACTTAGAGGCCGAACCTGCGTTGAATATTTGCACCAACTGTGACAGCACAGCGCACTTACAATGGAATGAGCCGTGGCTGCCCATAGGTAATAATACGGAAGAGTTTAACTACGAGATTTGGACGGATTATCCCAACGGCAATTGGCAACTACTAACCACCGTTGGAAATGATGTAAATGAATACTTTCATTACGTTTTCAATTGCGATCCGGTACTCATGAATTTTCGAATTCGATTGATGACCACTGATGGATGTGAATATTTGAGCAATATTTCGGGTGATGAATTCAGTGATGCTGTATTTCCTTCTACGGGTCCGTTAGTAAAAATCGAAATGGATGCAAACAATGATGCGTTGATCGAGTGGGAGCACATACCAACTAGTGATATTGTCGGGTATTTGATTTATCGATGCAACGGCAATGAAACTGACACAATTGGTATTGTAGAAGAAGCGCCATGGAGTTTTTTGGATGTTTTTGCCGTGATTGACACAGTTAACACATACAGCATTGCTGCATTTGATGCTTGTGGAAATACGGACACCACATCGTGCAGAGCCTCATCAGATCTCGATGTAATTCCCTACGAAGTGTGTGATACAGGAATTGAAATGGAATGGACACCATATGGCGGATGGGAAAATGCTCCAAGCTTCTACATTGTGTACAAAGGATTTTCTCTATCCAATGATTACAACTTAGTTTCCTTTACTCCAATCGACACTGTTACCACGTTGAATTACACCGATACCGAGTTGCAATATGGCGGAAACAATGTCTATCGAATTCAGGCCGTCGACACCATTACCGGCTACAGGGCGTTCACCAATTTCAAGCATACCTATGTGAATGATTACGCTGCTCCGGAGTATTTGGAAATTCAGTCGGCAAGTGTTCTCAATCATGATTCGGTAGAAATTAAGTTGGGAATG
>JBKCGW010000217.1:0-1192 GCA_046303175.1 Flavobacteriales bacterium | reverse complement strand
CTACACACTCGATGCCTGCACGTTCACCATTTACGATACCTTGACAGTAGAGAACGTCATCAATGTGTATGATACCCTCACCATTGAAAACATCGTGGATGTATTCGATACAACCTACATCAATGTTGAAGTCTACGACACACTCACCGTGGAGAATATTGTCAACGTGTACGATACCCTCACCATTGAAAACGTGGTAACTGTTTACGACACCGTGTTTACGAATGTGGAGAATATCATAAACGTTTACGATACGACCTATACGAACATCGAGAATGTTATTGATGTATATGACACGACAACCGTGGTGGAGACAGTTTTTGAATACGATACGCTCACCATTGAAAACATCGTAGAAGTGTATGACACACTAACGGTTGAGAACGTAATTGATGTATACGACACGACAACGGTCGTAGAAACAGTCTTGATCTACGATACACTTACGGTGGAAAATGTGATCGATGTGTATGATACCACGTATGTGACAGTGACCGATACGCTCATCATCCATGTGCCGACCGGCGTGGGTGGAACCATATTGAATACGCTGTTGCTCTATCCGAACCCAACAAGCGATCAGCTTATCATCAATTACGGCAACTTCGCAGCGATGGCGGGTTATTCATTGAGCATCTTCGACAATGTCGGCAATGCGGTACACGAGGAAACTAACATCTGGCAAGCACAAGAAACACTGGATATTTCAGAGTGGAGTGCGGGTGTGTATCAGGTTGTGGTGTACAACACGGGTGGTGTGCCTGTGGAGACGCGCCAAATTGTTATACAATAGACATAGGCAGTCAAGAAATTATTTTAACCGCAAAGGCGCAGAGAACACAGAGAGGTTTTTTAGAAAATTTCTTTGTGCTCTTTGCGCCTTTGCGCCTCTGCGGTTAAAAAAACAACCCACAGAGACGCGCAGGATTCAACGCGCGACAACACCGCGCACACGCCCTTGAGGTTCTTCCAACCGAATAACCGGAACTTTATCAATCGCTAGCGAAAGCTCTACCAGCTTCATCACGGTAAAATTGAATTGCCCATTGAGTACCTGGCTCACATAAGCCGGACTCACACCCAGCCTTTCTGCCATTTGCTTTTTATTCAGACCATGCTTTTCCATGTATGCCATCAGCTCACGATACAGCTCATTCTGTAACTGGGTCAAGATAAATTCCGGCTGCTTGCG
>JBKCGW010000216.1:0-21448 GCA_046303175.1 Flavobacteriales bacterium | reverse complement strand
ACCCCAATCAATTTGGCTTTCTGAATACCAGTTTTCGAGTGACACAAACCAATGGCGAAGATGTGGTTTTCTCCAATGCAAGCGGAACCATCCTCGAATCGTATGACATGGCAGCCTTGGGTAGCTTTCAAGCCAACCACTCCTATGGACGCACATCGGATGGCGCAGCGACGTTGGGTGTTTTTACAAACCCAACCCAAAACGCAGCCAACGCTGGAGCATTCTACAATGGGTACGCTGCTACACCCGGCATCTCGGAAGTAGCCGGCTACAAAGCGAGTCCCATCAATGTGACCATTACAGCAGCAGCCAACGCAACTATCTATTATACAACAGATGGTTCGGAGCCTACGGATGCGTCAACCATGTACAGCGGTCCTGTAGCTATAAACACTACTACCAGTCTTCGAGCAGTCGCTTATTCATCTGACCCCGCCATTCTTCCCAGTTTCATTGAAACCAATACCTATTTCTTTGGTAACGATATACACGAGGTAATGACCGTCAACATATCGGGAGGCACTCTTTCCGATGGCTCTTGGGGCCAGGACGAGTTTACCCACATCGAATTTTTCACTCCGGGAGGAACTTTCATCACTGAGGCGACAGGCGACAGCAATGAACACGGAAACGATTCGAATGCCTATCCGCAACGTGGATTCGATTATATAACGCGCGATGCAATGGGGTATGACAATGAAATTCAACACCCCGTATTTTCTTCGAGTGATCGTCAAGGATATGAGCGCCTGATATTCAAAGCGGCAGCCAACGATAATTACCCCAACTCAGGCGGTGCTCACATACGAGATGCATATGTGCATCGTCTGTCCGAAATTGGAAATCTGCACCTCGATGAGCGCAAGGTTGAGTCGTGTGTGCTCTACATAAACGGTGGATACTGGGGAGTTTATGAAGCTCGTGAAAAAATTGACGATATCGACTACACCAAATTCTATTACGATCAGCCCGACGGATTTGTCGACTTCTTAAAAACATGGGGAGGCACATGGACTGAATATGGAACCGGTAACGATTGGTACGACCTGGTAGCGTTCATTACGGGCAACGATATGACCGATCCTGCCAACTACGACTACGTGCTCACCCAGTACAATCACATGAGCCTTATCGATTACTTCATATTAAACGGGTATATCGTTTCGACCGATTGGCTGAACTGGAATACTGCATGGTGGAGAGGACGCAATCCTGCAGGCGACGCCCGACGTTGGAGGTATGCACTTTGGGACAATGATGCCTCATTCGGGCATTACGTTAATTATACAGGGGTTCCTTCCACTCAACCTACTGCCGATCCTTGTCAAGTTGATGGTATGGGCGATGTTGGTGGGCAAGGTCACGTGCCTGTGCTTAACGCCCTTTTTGATAATGAAGATTTCTTCGCCGATTACATTCAACGGTATGCTTCGCTTTCCAATACCATCTTTTCGTGTGAACGAATGATTGAGGTGCTTGATAGTATGATCACAGTTATCGAACCCGAAATGCAACGCCATTGCGACCGTTGGGGAGGGACTTATGGTGATTGGCAAAACAGTGTGCAAACGCTTCGTGATTACATTTCAGCGCGTTGTAATACTGAGATTGTGACAGGGTTGGAAGATTGTTATGATGTTACCGCTTACACAATTACCGTTCAAATCGATGGTGATGGCGAAATCGAAATGGAAGGAACTGACATCAACGCTTCCAATGCTCCTTTCAGCGGAACGTATTTTGCCGATCTTCCCATCGATTTGTTTACTGAATCGGATGGGGCTACATGCGGAAGTTTTGCGGGTTGGGAAATCATTTCCGGTACCGGTGTCATTGAAGACCCCGCTTCTGACAGCACAACCTTGACCATCAGCAGTGATATCACATTGGTGGCTCACTTCGCAGAACCTTCTTCAGGCCCAATTTCAATAACCTTTGAAACCGATTTGCAGGGAGCAGGATCTATTGCCGTTGATGGCGTTAATCAGCCTGTGTTGCCCGCCACCCTAACTTTTTCACCGGGCGATGAAATTTCAGTGGCAATAACACCTTCTGAATGGTACATTTTCAACCAATGGGAATCAGGAACCGTTGCGATCAACCCTTCCGATGACGTGGAAGAAATCACCATTAATCCATGCAGAACCGACACCATCACAGCTCTTTTCGAGTTCATTGAGCATTACACCGTCGACATCCAGCCTGGGTTGGAGGGAGGTGGTATTATTGTCCTCAATGGCGACACTTTGCCGTCTGGCGGAGTAACACTCGACCTCGAAGCGGATAATGTATATAGCTTGACGGCATTGCCGAACGACCAATGGTCCGTATTCTCTTATTGGGAGTTAAATGGCAATGCCATCACTCCCGACAACCTATCCGCAACTGTATTACTGGAATTGTTTGAAAACGGCTCAATCACGGCCATATTTACAACAATCCCTCACCATGAAGTTACCGTGATGGTTGAGCCTGCTGAATCTGGCCTAGTCATTTTCGAGCAAGAATTTGTTTCCGGTAATCCTTATAGCACCACCAACACAAAAACAGTTGTTTTAGAAGGAAACAAGCCGTTGTTATTCAAAGCCACACCAAATCAATACATCGACTTCAGCAAATGGCAAAGTGCTAATCACGCCATTCAAGGTGCTGCAAACGCAGAAGCGGTTCGTTTCACTTTTCAATCGGCAGATACCATCGTTGCTCATTTCACACCGCAACCGTTTGCTATTTATGTTCCCAATAGCTTTAGTCCAAATGGTGATGGAATCAACGATGTTTTCACAATTGCAGGAAACGCACTTGATATAGAAGTATTCGAACTCACCATTTTTGATCGATGGGGACAAATCGTGTTTCACTCAACAGATCCCAATACTGTCTGGACCGGTGAATTCAACAAGGGTGAATATTTTGTAGGCAATTCTTCTTACTCCTATCGCCTCAAGGTAAAATCCATATTTGATATTGAACCGCGTGAGTTATCGGGTTCAATTCTCATGATGCGTTGATTGAACAGCACTGCTAAAAATCAGTGATTGGAGATTCTCCCGATTCTGTGTTGATAAAGTAATGTAAATTCTTCATTTCTGCTGAAGTAGCCTTCTAACTTTGGTGTTAGGTGTACGTAATAAATTGCAGTAATTTTAATGTGCACTATTTAAAGAGAAAGATACTATGAGCATGGAAGCAAAATTCTCACCTCAAGTGAGAGATGTAATTCAGTACAGTCGTGAAGAAGCGCTGCGTTTAGGACACAACTATATCGGGGTGGAACACCTCTTGTTGGGTCTAATACGTGAGGGAGAAAGTTTGGCTGTGAAAATCTTGATGCATCTCGATGTTGACCTTACTCGCTTGCGTAAGATGATTGAAGGCTCCATCAAAGGCAGCACTACTCAGTCGGCAAACTTCAATGCTCCAGGACAAATTCCATTGGTAAAACAAGCTGAACGTATTTTGAAAATAACGTACCTCGAAGCTAAAGCTTACAAATCGGCACTCGTAGGTACAGAACATCTATTACTATCTATTATGAAGGACCAGGACAACGTAGCCACCAAGCAACTGCTTGCACTTGGCGTAGACTATCAGGCCGTAAAAGACGAGCTTGAAAACATGGGCGGTGGTATTTCGAAAGAAGACCTGCCTAAATCTGAACTGCCGGGAGCATCAGACGATGACGATGATGATCGTGGCATGTCGGGCAGCATTCAAAAGAAACCCGGTGACAGCAAGAGCAAAACTCCTGTTCTCGACAACTTTGGTCGCGACCTCACCAAAATGGCAGAAGAAGGCAAGCTTGATCCGATTGTTGGTCGCGAAAAAGAAATTGAACGCGTATCACAGATCCTTTCACGCCGCAAGAAAAACAACCCTATCCTCATCGGCGAACCCGGTGTTGGTAAGTCAGCCATTGCTGAAGGTCTTGCATTGCGAATCATTCAGAAGAAAGTTTCACGTGTGCTCTTCAATAAGCGCATTGTAACACTTGATATTGCATCCTTGGTTGCCGGTACAAAATACCGCGGTCAATTTGAAGAGCGCATGAAGGCAGTAATGAATGAGTTGGAAAAATCACCCGATGTAATTCTTTTCATCGATGAAATCCACACCATCGTTGGCGCAGGCGGAGCAAGTGGATCACTCGATGCCAGCAACATGTTCAAACCTGCTTTGGCGCGTGGTGAAATTCAATGCATCGGTGCTACTACATTGGACGAATACCGTCAGTACATCGAAAAAGATGGTGCTCTCGAGCGTCGTTTCCAAAAGGTAGTGGTTGATCCAACTACGATCGATGAATCTATACAGATTCTCAACAACATTAAAGACAAATACGAAGAACATCACAGTGTAACCTACACGCCTGAAGCTATCGAATCGTGCGTGAAGCTTACTGCTCGCTACATCACCGATCGTCATTTGCCGGATAAGGCTATCGACGCACTGGACGAAGTGGGATCACGTGTTCACCTCAATAATATCAATGTTCCCAAAGAAGTAATCGATATTGAAAAGGCTATCGAAGAAATCAAAGAAGATAAGAACCGCGTAGTGCGCAGTCAGAAATACGAAGAGGCTGCTAAGTTGCGCGATCGTGAAAAGCAATTACAAGAGAAACTTGAAGCTGCCAAGAAGAAGTGGGAAGAAGACACCAAGAGTCATCGAGTAACTGTAACGGTGGAACACGTTGAGGAGGTTGTTGCCATGATGACCGGTATTCCGGTTACACGTGTAGCAGAAAAAGAAAGCGGACGTCTTGCCAAGATGGACAAAGAGCTCGAAGGTACCGTTATCGGACAAGACAATGCCATCAAGAAAGTCGTAAAGGCTATCAAGCGCAATCGCGCGGGATTGAAGGATCCTAATCGTCCAATTGGTTCGTTTATATTCTTAGGTCCTACCGGTGTTGGTAAAACACAGCTGGCAAAAGAACTTGCAAAATACCTGTTCGACTCAGAGGAATCGCTCATTCGCATCGACATGAGTGAATACATGGAGAAGTTCGCTGTATCACGCCTCATCGGAGCGCCTCCCGGATACATCGGTTATGAAGAAGGTGGACAGCTTACCGAAAAGGTTCGCCGTCGCCCCTACTCGATTGTTCTTCTCGATGAAATTGAAAAGGCACACCCGGATGTATTCAACTTGCTCTTGCAATGTTTGGACGACGGTCAAATGACAGATAGCTTGGGTCGCAAGATTGATTTCAAGAACACGATTATCATCATGACCAGTAACATTGGTGCTCGTCAACTTCAAGACTTCGGAACCGGAGTAGGTTTCGGCACAGCTGCAAAAGCTGCTCAAGAAGAAGTGGAGCGCAAAGGTGTTATTGAAAACGCTTTGAAGAAGGCGTTCGCTCCCGAGTTCATCAACCGTATCGATGATCTCATCATCTTCAATCCGCTTCGCAAAGAAGACATCCACCAAATCATCGACATCGAACTCAGCAAGCTTTTCCACCGTGTAACCGATCTTGGCTACACCATCAAGCTTACCAATGTTGCTAAAGACTACATTGCTGATAAAGGATACGATGAGAAATTTGGTGCGCGTCCATTGCGTCGTGCAATCCAGAAATACCTCGAAGATCCAATCGCTGAGGAAATCATTACCGCTCATTTGAAATCGGGCGATACCTTGTTGGTAGACTACGATAGCAAAGAGGATCGTATGACTATGAAGGTGGAGAAAACAAAAGCTCCAAAAGAAAGCAAGGCTAAAGGAAATACCGAAGCCTCTTCTGAAGAATCAGCATAAACACAACCACAAGGAACCACAATAAAAAGGGACGCATGAAAATGCGTCCCTTTTTTATTTGTCATATTTCAATTATCAACCTATACGTTGAAACGGAAGTGCATCACATCGCCGTCTTGCACAATGTATTCCTTCCCTTCTACTCCCAACTTACCGGCCTCCTTTACAGCAGCCTCTGATTTGAAGTGGATGTAGTCGTTGTATTTGATTACTTCTGCGCGAATAAACCCTTTTTCAAAATCCGTGTGGATAACAGCAGCAGCCTTTGGTGCAGTATCACCCTTGTGAATGGTCCAAGCTCGAACCTCTTTAACACCCGCTGTGAAGTAGGTCTGCAGGTTCAACAGCTTGTAGGCAGCGCGAATGAGTTTAGCGACACCGGGTTCTTCCAATCCAAGATCACCGAGGAATATCTGGCGCTCTTCGAATGTTTCAAGTTCAGCGATATCGGCCTCGATGGCTGCGCCCAATACAATAATCTCAGCGTTTTCATCCTTCACAGCTTCGCGCACACGCTCTACGTGAGCATTGCCTTTCACTACAGAAGACTCCTCCACATTGCACACATACAGGACAGGCTTGCTGGTGAGAAGCTGCAAGTCGACAAGCAACTTCGCTTCTTCTTCATTGGCAGGTGTCACAGTGCGCGCACTCTTACCTTGTTCAAGAGCCTCCTTGATACGCGACATGTAGTCGAAATCGCGTTTGGCATCCTTATCTCCACTCTTCGCAGCGCGCATCACTTTGGCAATACGACCTTCAATCGATTCCAAATCTTTCAACTGCAGCTCGATGTCGATGATTTCCTTGTCACGCACTGGATCAACGCTTCCATCTACGTGAACCACGTTGCCATCTTCAAAGCAACGGAGCACGTGGATGATGGCGTCGGTCTCACGAATGTTGGCCAAAAATTTATTGCCAAGTCCCTCCCCTTTACTGGCTCCTTTCACCAAACCGGCGATATCCACGATTTCAATCGTGGTCGGAACGATACGCTCCGGATTCACAATCTCAGCGAGTTTGGTTAAACGGTCATCGGGCACGGTGATCGTGCCCACATTGGGTTCAATGGTACAGAACGGAAAATTTGCCGCCTGCGCCTTAGCGTTGGATAAACAATTGAACAAGGTAGACTTTCCAACGTTGGGAAGACCTACAATTCCGCATTTAAGTGACATAGGTATTGTTTTGCGGCCGCGAAAATACGACATCCCACTTTTTCACATTCAGTCAACATAGGAGAATCTCACGAACCGAAGGAAATACCTTCGCGCCGCTAAACGTAATCTCATGACCATTCCTGAACTACAGTCTACCGCCTCGCAAGTGCGACGCGACATCGTGCGCATGGTGCACGCCGTGAACAGCGGCCATCCCGGAGGATCTTTGGGCTGCACCGATTACCTCGTGGCTCTCTATTTCCGAGTGATGAATCACCGTCCGAATGAATGGAATATGGACGGTAAAGGGGAAGACTTGTTTTTTCTGAGCAACGGTCATATTTCACCGGTTTGGTATAGCGTACTTGCGCGCAGCGGATACTTTTCCGTTCAAGAACTCGGAACATTCCGAAAAATAAATACCCGACTTCAAGGTCACCCAACCACCCACGAAGGATTACCCGGAGTGCGCGTAGCAAGTGGCTCGCTTGGTCAAGGGCTTTCCGTTGCCATCGGAGCAGCACAAGCTAAAAAGCTCAACGGTGACCCATCGATTGTATACACATTGCACGGTGATGGAGAGCTTCAGGAAGGTCAAATTTGGGAAGCAGCGATGTATGCTGCACACCACAAAGTAGATAATCTTATTTCTACCATTGATGTGAATGGCCAGCAAATCGATGGTCCTACCGAAAAGGTGATGAGCCTCGGCAATCTGCGAATGAAGTGGGAAGCCTTTGGATGGGAAGTACTCGAAATGCAAGGCAACGACATGCAGAACGTGGTTGATGGATTAGAGAAGGCAAGAACACTCTGCGGAAAAGGTAAGCCGGTTATGATCCTCATGACCACCTCTATGGGTAAAGGTGTGGACTTCATGGAAGGCACACACAAGTGGCACGGCGTAGCTCCCAACGACGCCGAACTCGCACAAGCACTTGCGCAATTAGAAGAAACATTGGGAGACTATTAATAAAATAAAAAGAAGATCATGCTCGATTTTACAATAGAAGGTTCAAACGATACGCGCAGCGGATTTGGAGAAGGGTTGCTGGAAGCAGGTAAGAAAAATCCTCACGTTGTGGCGCTGTGTGCAGACCTCATTGGATCGCTCAAAATGGATGCGTTCATGAAAGCATTTCCTGAGCGTTTTTTTCAAGTGGGTATCGCCGAAGCGAATATGATGGGCGTAGCCGCCGGTTTAACCATTGGAGGAAACATTCCATTTACCGGAACATTCGCGAATTTTTCTACCGGTCGTGTGTACGATCAAATTAGACAGAGCATTGCGTACAGTGATAAGAACGTAAAGATTTGTGCATCACACGCAGGACTTACATTGGGAGAGGATGGTGCTACCCACCAAATTCTGGAGGACATCGGAATGATGGCCATGCTCCCCAACATGACGGTTATTAATCCTTGCGACTTTCACCAAACGAAAGCGGCCACCATGGCAATAGCCGAGCATCATGGACCTGTCTACCTGCGTTTTGGAAGACCTAAAGTGCCGATGTTCACAGGAGCTGATCAGAAATTTGTCATCGGTAAAGCCTGGCATATGCACGCCGGTGAACACGTGAGCATATTCGCTACGGGTCACCTTGTTTGGAAAGCTGTGCAAGCCGCTAAAGCCCTCGAGGCAGAAGGTATTACAGTTGATCTGATAAACATACATACCATCAAGCCACTGGATGTTGAGGCAGTAGTGCAATCAGCTCGAAAAACCGGTGCTGTTGTAACCGCCGAAGAACACCAAATTAATGGCGGTATGGGAAGTCTCATCGCTCAGGCGCTGGCCAAACATTGCCCAACACCCATTGAGTTTGTTGGAGTGAACGACAGCTTTGGAGAAAGCGGAACACCCGATCAACTGATGAAAAAGTACGGTCTTGAATCAGAAAACATAATAGACGCTGTACACCAAGTCCTGAAGCGAAAAATCGCTCAATAATCCTGTAAAAGATTAAAAAGAAAGCATGATCCTAACGATCATGCTTTCTAGGCATATACACCGGTGCTTCTTTCAGAATGAAAGCCGGATCATTCGGAACCGGTAAGATTTCTTTTAAATGCACGTTTAACGCTGCTGCAATCTTCAATAACGTTAAAACCTGCGGATTGGATTTACCATTTTCAATCACCGAAAGATTTGGTACCTCCATTCCAATCTTGTAAGCAAGATCAGATTGCGACATTCCGCCTTCCTTTCGCTTCTTTGCAATGTTCTTTCCCAACTCTTCGAGATAATATTTATCTGTCCACTTCATGAGAGCAAAAAACAGGTCGATTTAATAATTAATCGTTATGTATTGATATTTATCTTTCTCAATTTCAAGCAAATGATGAAATTTCATGACAATTTTAGTCAATAACAGATGTTACAAAACTGAAGGCATTTCTACCTCCTGTTTTGACGTTTGAAATAACGTTTCAGTATGCGTGATTCGCGCAGCAACCCGAGTGTCTCGTTGAGTGAATTTGCTGCCTTGCCAATGTCTTGAATTGCAAAGTTAATACTTCCGACCAAGGTTGTGTCATTTACTAAGGTCGCAACATTACCTTTTCCTTCCACAACCTTGAGCGACAAATCGTGTATGTTGCCACTCACCAATGCAAGCGTGTCGCTAATAAGCTCCACATTCACGACCGTTTGTCTGAGTTGCCGGTAAATGGAGGTATCGGCGATGAGCGCCCCTACCGTCCCTCTACCCGATTTCACATCGGTAACCAAACCGCGTAAATCCCCTGTTATGCGCGCTGTATTTTCCGAAGTAACTTCAATATTGACCAATGTGCTCTTTACGTGAGGCGATAGCGTTGTATCCGATAAAAACTGCCAAAGTGAATTATCGGCTGAAAAGCGACCGGCGATACTTCGTAAATCCGATGACACCATGAGTAAGTTGTTGTTGGTTTCGTTCAACGTGCGCATCGCCTGGTCCATATCGGGTTGTCGACGCACCTTCAACGTATCACCATCACGCGCTGCTCGCTCGAACGGCAACCCCGGTTCTAGGTCGAGTAACTTATTGCCCAGCAAACCATCGGTCCCTAATGTGACGCGAGCATTACTAGAAATAATCGACAGCATCGATTCATCTACTGAAAATACAACGTCTACAAGAGTATCACTGATCGGCTCTACATCTAGAACTACTCCCAGGTTGTAACCGTTGTAACGAACGTTGTTGCCGGGCATTAATCCATCTACCCTAGCAAATAAGGCATGCAAGGTTGCTGTTGACTTGAATATGTTTCGCTGCTTACCGACGTAATAAAGACCGGCAATGAGCAGTGCAGTAGCCGTTAAAACCAAAGCACCTAGTCGTATATGTTGTACTGTCTTCATGGTATAATGTCAAAAAAAGCTTTTACCTGCGTGTCTGTCGAGTGTGATAATTCAACCGGACTTCCGTCACAATGTGACTTACCATCCACCAGCATTACGACTCGATTGGCTGTTGAACGAACGCAATTCATGTCGTGCGAAATGATGATGGCCGAAGTATGATAGAGTTGTTGAATGCGCACAATCAATGCACTGATTTCGCGTGCCGTAACAGGATCCAATCCCGTTGTTGGCTCATCATACAGAATGATGCGTGGCTTTAGCATTAGTGCTCTTGCAAGTGCTATTCGCTTTTTCATACCGCCCGACAATTCATCGGGCATGCTATCCACCGTATGCGGCAGCCCAACGTCTGTCAGCGCATCCATTACCAACCGGTTGCGTTCATCAGCTGATAATTTTCTTCGGTGTCTTCGCAATGGGAACTCTAGATTTTGCCTAACGGTCATTGAATCGTACAAGGCATTGCTCTGAAATAAAAATCCAATTTGCGATCGCAATTGATCGAGTTCACGATCGGTCAATTTTGTTACCTCCTGCCCCATCACTTCAATACTGCCGGAATCGGCTTGAAGCAATCCCATGATGCATTTAATCAGTACAGATTTCCCGGAGCCTGATTTCCCTAGAACAACGACGTTCTCTCCCTCGTGCAAACTCATCGAAAATTCGCGCAGCACGTGATTATCGCCGAAGGAAATGCTCAGGTTGCTGATGCGAATAACCTCCGCTAAGGGTTGTCGTTTCTCGTCATTCATGTAAGACTGAATAAATCGGCTAGCTGAGCCGCCACCAAATCGATTATAAAAACAACGAACGTTGAAAGCACCACAGCCGAATTGGCCGCAGCACCTACACCTTGCGTCCCGTTGCGAGTTGCGAAGCCTTTGAAGCAACCAATCATACCGATGGCAAAACCAAAAAAGAAAGACTTCACGATTGAAGGCAGAATGTCGCTGAAGTTCAATTTTTGAAATATCTGCTGCGTGTATAAACTGAAGCTCACTACCTGCTTCATGTTGACACCCAAGAAAGCACCATACAAGGCGATGGCATCGCTAATTACAACAAGCATAGGCACCATAAACAAAGCAGCCAACACACGCGTTACAACCAGATAATTGTACGGATTGGTTCCACTTACCTCCATTGCATCAATTTGCTCCGTGACCTTCATAGAACCTATTTCAGCACCAATGCCCGAACCTATTTTACCTGCGCAGATTAACGCCGTGATAACGGGAACGATTTCACGAACGAGTGAAACAGACACAACAGATGGCAACCAAGACTCTGCACCGAATGCCGCCATAGAAGGATGGGATTGAATGGTAATTACCAAACCCATGATGAAGCCTGTAATTGCAACAAGCGGCAAGGTCAAATTGCCTATTCGAAAACATTGATTGATCCATTCGGCCCACTCCATGAAACCCGGTCGTAATTCACGAAAGAAACGACCTGTAAAAACCGCTAATTCACCTGCCTCTGCTATAGTGCGTTGTATGGTATTGGTAGCTTTCACCAGGGCCCTTGCTGATTATGCACCGAAACTAGACCTAGCGCATGCCCTGCTACCTGAGTCAAATCATAACGATCCTCTCGCACAACTGATGAAAGTTTGAACTACTCGTTGGAATTCAACTCAACCATTGCTGAGTTTACTCCTTTCTGCCGCAAATTGCACCTGTCATGAAACTCATCCGAACCATTTTTGCCTGCCTGCAAGTTTTCCTGATCATTCTATGGACAGCCATTTGCGGCACCTTGGGAATGCTTCTCATGCTGATAACGTGGAATGGCCAGTGGGTGCATTATTTCGAAGGACGCTATCTCTTTTGCCCACCCGTTCTATTCATTGCCCGCGTCAAACTGAAGATTACGGGGTTTGAAAATCTGAATACAAAAAAGCCATCGATCTATGTGTCCAACCATGTATCTCATTTGGATGTAGTAGCTATCGCCAAAGCCATTCCACTGGGTTTGTTTTACATCGGAAAAAAAGAACTTAAAAAGGTTCCGATTCTTGGACAGTACATGTACCTCATCGGTCATATTTTCATTGATCGCAAGAACCGTGAAAAGGCAATGAGCAGCATGCGCAAAGCAGCTGAGCTCATTAATCGTGGTAAAAGCGTAATCACTTTTCCCGAAGGCACGCGCACGCGTGATGGCAAAACCGCTATTTTCAAACGAGGTACATTCATCATCGCCAAAGAAGGTGCTATCGACATTCAACCGATTGCAGTTGTGAATGCAGAGAACATCCTTCCACGTGACTCGTTTATGATTCGACCGGGAACGATTGAAGTGCGCATCGGCAAACGCATTCCTGCATCCGAATTGGCATCGATGAATGCCGAAGGTGCTGCCGAATATGTGCGACAGCGTGTGATAGAACTTATCGAAACAAAATAGTATGCTTAGACTAGTATTGTTGTTGGCAATGTTGACTGCTGCAGGACACCTGCACGCACAGCCTCCTGCTCGCTGCCTGTTCAGCGGAACAATTCTGCTTGATAGTGATAACTCTCCTGTTAAAAACGCTCAACTCTTTCTGTCCTCCTATGAGCCCGTGCGAGGAACCATGGATGTCAATTGGACCTCCGGCTATACCGACAACGAAGGCAACTTCTCTCTGGATGTCAAAGGCCAGGTGAACTTCATGCGCCTTATTCGCAATGAGGGCGATACCGTCGATCTTTCTGTTCCGGGTGTTCAGTGTAATACAACACGCACCATTCAAATTGCACTCTTGGCAACACCACAAGAAGGCTGCACATATGCTGTTGGCATTATTCCTTATGCACTATCCGAAGTAACACTCGAAGCTTTTAGCAGCAAAAGCACACTGTCGGAAATACCTGCATCGATAGGCTATGTCGACCGCAAACTCATTGAGAGCACTGACCAATCATCACTGCAACAATCGCTGAATACCATTGCGGGCGTTGTAATGGAATCACGCGGCTACGGTGGGAGTCATCGACTGAATATCCGTGGCAGCAGTTTGCGCTCACCATTTGCTGTGCGTAACATCAAAATGTACCTGGATGGTATTCCGCTCACGGGCGCTGACGGCCAAACACCTCTCGAACTGATAGACGCCAATGATTTGGAATCCATCGAAGTCATTAAGGGCCCTGCAGGAAGCATGTATGGTAGCGGAAATGGCGGAGTGTTATTGATGAAAAGTACAGCCATCGATTCGGGCGTGGTGCGAGTGCAGAGCGGATTTCAAGCAGCGTCGTTTGATGGCTACCGAGCGAATACTTCCATAGCTGCGGGCTTCAAGACGAGTGAAGTTCGTATTTCTCACAACTGGCAAGACTATGCCGGCTACCGCCAACAGGAGTTCAACCGAAAGCAGCAGCTATCGGTTTTATACAAACAAGCCTTAACCGACAAGCAAAGGATTTCGCTTTGGGGCACCTATTACAACGGAAACTGGGGATTGCCGGGCGCCCTCAACAAGGCACAAGCGGATACTTTTCCGCAACAAGCAATTCCCTTTTCAGTACTCAACAACGCATCACTCCAGCGTGAACGCTGGGTTGGAGCTATAAGCCAATCGGGAAAATGGGGTAAAAACTTGGACCATCTGGTTACGATTAATTATCATCATACGGATAAAAAAAACCCGTATGGCACTTCAGCGTTCAACAGCGGATATAAAAACGAAAACTCACAATCACTGAGCGGTCGTGCTATTTTGAATGTGCGCCACGACTGGAAAACCATTCACTTGAAAGGCTCTATAGGCACAGAGTGGCAAACAGAAGCGTATTCAATAATTGAACAGAAAATCAATCTTGGCGAACCACAGGAGTTCAAGTATTATTATGACATTGGTTATCGACAGGCAATGATCTTCGCGCAAAAGGAAGTAAACTGGAAGGATCTATTCTTCGTAACGTGGGGCATGAGCGTAAGCAACAACGAACAGTTCATTCGCGGGCGCAATTCGACAGGCTTTCAGTTCGACACTACTGCCACTTGGGGAAAGACCTTCCTTCCACGTCTTGCAGTTTCCATTCAGCCCATTCAAGGATTATTTCTCTACAGAAGCTATTCTGCAGGGGCAGCCAGCCCAACCGTTTTTGAAATGATTGACCAGGAAAACAACACCTACAATTTATCGCTCTCCTCCGAACGAGGCAACCTACACGAATTGGGCATTAAGCACCGAATCGCCAATGCTCACATTCACTATTCGATAACGGCCTATCAATTTGAAATTACCGACGCCATTCTTCCCTACTCTATAGAGACCTTAGAAGGGGATAATTTGCAGCGTTATCATAATGCGGGATCCACCATCCAGCGCGGAATCGAATGGACGTTCAACTACAATTCCGGAAACGACGTGGATAACACGATTTTTTCATGCTGGAATACGGGCACTCTCAACCGCCATCGTTTCGACTCGTACGAGGTAGACGAATCAACTTTAAATGGCCTCTACATACCGGGCATTCCCATTGCTCAAATGAATACAGGAGCTCAACTTCAGTTAAAAGGTATTTCAGTGGGCTTGATTGACTATTGGATGGATCGTATGCCGATTGATAACGAAAACACTACTTGGACGTCTTCCTATCATATTCTAAACGCATTTGCGGGTTATCGTTTCAACGTATTAAAGCAAGTTGATTGCTCGCTGCAGGGAGGAATCAATAACATTCTGGATGCTTCATACTCGTCTTTTCTAAGCATCAACGGGAATGCGGGAAGGTACTACAACCCTTCTGCACCAAGGAATTTTTTCATTGGGTTCAACATCCGTTACACGCCTTTCAAGCTCTGACGACACTCACGTTTTGCTTTGACATCACTCATAGCTGTGGGTTGGTGAGCAATGAATATTTGCTTCACAAATCAACAATAAAACAGCTATGACAACGGAAACAATTTCATCTACACTCAACATCACATCAGAGAAGAGTTCATGGTTACGCGGCATTGAGTTTTATCAAGACGAAATAAAAATCATGCGCAATAGGCTTAATGAAATCTCATCTAACAATACCGCGCGTGAGGTAAAAAAGAAAGTTGAGCAATTTCAAAATCAATTTGAGGTGCATGAAGAGCAGCTGAACAAGTTGCGACACGCAGTGAAAAGTCATGCTATCCATATTGCCAACGACTATGAAAATCATCATGGACAATTGGAACAAAAGACCATGACTGAGCACGATTCTATGCGTGATGACTACGTCAATACCGAAAAACTATTCAATGAAATGCGACATGAATTCAATCGCTTTCTGAGCAAATACTTATAACCATGTCCAACATACTCCACCCCAAACCCTATCCTGAATCGTTTTATCAGAAGTTGGGCTATCTGTTTTATTCCGTTGCCAATTCGGATAGTCGCGTAAGTCGCGATGAGATACAAGCACTTCAGCAAATCATCCGAGAGGATTGGCTTGAACTCGATAACGATAGTGATGCCTACGGTTCTGACACCGCTTATCAAATTCACATCATATTCGATTTCCTTCGGGAAAAAGAGTACGACGCAGAAAACGCTTACAACGTATTTGTGCGTTATTTCAAAGAACATCTCTACTTGTTTACCGATGAAATAATTGACCGCATATTTCACTCGGCCCATCGAATCGCTGAGAGTCTGAACGGACGAAATAAATCGGAAGTACTCGCTCTATCAAGACTTCATCTTCTACTGGGAAAGGAAAAACAGATTGTATGACCTAGCCTAACAATGAGAAAAGGCCTGAGCATCTGCTCAGGCCTTTCTCATTTTAAAAGCAAATTTTCTTAATTCGATTCGTATTCCAGATTAACGGTGATGCTTGCCGTTTTATTCTTGGAAGAAGTGTTGAAAGATCCTCCCCATGAATAATCTTCCGCTGAATTCTGACCCACAATTTGGAAAACTCCCATATCAGCTTTTTTCAGCGCGCCCAAATGACCCCCGGCATTGTCTGCAATCTTCTCAGCTCTCACTTGAGCGTCTTTCGTTGCCTCCGCAATCATTTCGATTTTCAACTCAGCCAGCTTCGTGTAGTAGTAGTTGGGATTGTTGGAGTAAAACTCAATTCCCGAGTTGATAAGCTCCGTCACATTGCGCGATATCTCTTCTACCTTTTCTACTTCGTTCGATTCAATCTGTACACTTTGCTGCAAACGATAACCCGTGAAAATGGAGCTTACCTGGTTACCGTCATCGTCGTATCGGTTGTCGAACTGTTGCTCAGTATCGATAGCAGAAAAAATGAGCTTGTCTGAAGGTATTCCCTTACCTACGAGATACGCTTGAATGGCTTCGCGCGCAGCGCCCAATTCGGCATAAGCCAATTTCAAATCCAGGTTCTTTTTGTGAAACGATCCACTCCATACGATTAGGTCGGAAGTGAAATCCTTGCTGCCAAGACCCGTTACAGAAATACTATCATTTCCCTTGTTACGGTTGAGATAGGCATTTGATAACAAATAGGCAGAGCCCAACACTGCGACAGCAATGATGAGCGAAGAGAGGTGTGTTTTATTCATGGTATAAAAAAATCCGGACAACTTAACCGGTCGGGTTCAATGATAGATTGCTTGCCGACGAAGATAAGTTGTCCGGATGGAAACTGAAACTTCTGAATCTTATTGCTTCACCACAGGAAGGGTTTCTACATTGCCTTCTGTTGCTACCTGTATAGTGTAAATACCGGGTGCCCAATTGCGGCTATCGAATGTCCAATTGTTCGAACCCGAAGCCACATTCACCGAGCGCTCTTCAACGATGCTGCCTAGTGCATTCAACACACGCAAGGTTGCCTTCGATGCTTGCATGCTATTCATGCGCACAGAGATGGTTTCTTGAAAAGGAACCGGGAAAGCAGTTAACACGTATGCATTTTCGTTGGCCTCACCCACAGAAACGTTCGCTGCTACAGGCAACACAATATTGTCTACCCAGCACGCATCACTACCGGCTGCTACCGTGAAATCCTTCGCATAGCGCCAGCGTAAATTGTGGCTACCTGCCGTGAGCGGATAAGATACTTCGGTCCAATCGTTTTCGCCGCTCCATGCTCCCTGCTCCACGTTGTCAATTAAGAACGATAAGAAATCATAACCGTCTTCTGTACTTGTCTTGAAGCTGAACGACATGTCAAACTGTGCTGCCGAATTCACAACGATGTACATGGTTGAAAGATCATTGTCGTTGATGGCACCGCTTTGCATACTATAGGTTCCCTCGTATGCTTCTGTACTGGTTACAAACCAATCAGCATCACCTGAATATGACCAGTTATAAGAATTGTCATCGCCGGTTTCCCAGTCCTCAATGTTTTGGTTAGCAGTGACACCTTCTTCACAATTGTTTCCGTAATAATCAGATGTAATAGCAAGCAACAGGTCAATCGCTACAGCATCCGTAATTGTTCCATCTACCGAAATGTAAAACTCGGCATTCACCGTTTGGCCTGGTTGAATAATGCCAAGGTTAGCGGGTGACATTCCGATTGCGATACCGGCCACTGATGTTGACAGAGCCGCATTTACAGAAATCGCCGTAGCCGCATGACCATTGTTGGTAACAGGGAACGTGATGTATACGGTTTCTCCGCCATCGATTCTTCCATTACCATTGCCTTGCGAATCATTGAGGGTGTAAGTACCCACGCAATCGAACTGTGGCGCCTGGATGGTCACCGGAATATTGCTGCTCCAAGTATTTCCCGCACCATCGGTGTAAGTAACTACAAACGTCACCACGGTTTGATCGGCGATGTATCCGTTGATGTGAAAGGAGAATGCGCTGCTTACTTCAAAGCTCGCTCCTGCAGCGATGTTGCCGAAGTTGTGCGTATTGTCGTCGATTACAATAGCCGAATTATCGCACGTAACAACTGCACTCACATTATTTGCCGCTGCAATACCGATGTTCTCCGCGTTGATGTTCAACCCAAGTTGCTCGTTGTAATCGGCAAGTCCGTTACCATTGCCTGTTGCATCGTTGATACCGGTAGCATTGCCAACCACATACGGTCCATCTGCAGGAGTAACCGGAACAAGCGCCTGGTAAGGAATTGTATTGAATGATGTGGCTGTTATCAGAATATCTCCCGGTTCAACAACCGCCGAGAAATTGAGCGTAACCTGTCCGCCATTGATCACCTGTGCGTCGAGGATTTCACCGTTGAAGGATGCACAAATCATGGCATCCTCTGTCGGGCAACTCACCGTCATAGAAGTTACACCCATGATGGCTCCGGCCGGATGAGATACCACAAGTTGAGTAGGCATGGCAGTGCGCAACTGGATGGATGGGTCTGCCATGACAATCCAGGTGTCGGTCATTTCATCTCCGTCAACACCGTAATTGTCGCTCATACTTGCACAACCGTGGTAGTGGATACTTCCAACGGTGTGACGCGTTTCGATACCCGCTGTTTCAGCAATTATCTTGTTCATCTCATCTTGTGCTTCCATCGGAGGAGCCCAACTTTGATATACAGAGCTGAACGCTCCACCGATACCGCCGGTCAAATTATTCGCCGATGGACTCTTCACCCACGCCTCTCCAAACGTATCACCTGTGTCATCGTCATCATCGTAATCACCGGTGCAACATCCCACCACGATGAAGTATGGATAACGACCGTTGTTCTGAAGTTGGTTGATTTGTGTGTTGGTATAGCTGCCTGTAACGATCAGCGTATGAGCTCCGTGACCCGTATAATTAATCAATGAACAACCGCTTTCAATCACCTCAGTGAGTGAGGATGATGAAGGGCTTCCGCCTGCATCGGCAGTAATACCTCCGCTTGGTGAACTAGCTGTCTGTCCACCGTCATATTTCTCCCATACCTCGTTGTAGGTAAAACTTAGCAAGTCTTCCTTGATACCATTTTGATGCTGCCAATCAGCCTCGTTATCATCACCAATTCCATCCCCTTCATTGGAACCAATACCCATTGCAACCGAGAACCAATCCAATGCTGTATTCGGATTGCGCTCGTACTCGAGTGTTTTCTGAATCAAGGCAGGCAACTCATTATCATTGTGCACCAAGAAGTGCCCTACAAATAAATCGGCGTAGCTATCGTTGCCGACAGTATATCCGTAGCAAGCATCGCAATAACCCTGTCCGCTCGGATAATTCACCAATCGCACGGGAACTTGGTCTTCATCACCAACCAGAACTAAATAAGTCAACCCATTCGTTTCGTAGTAATTGCGAACATAATCTTCAATGGCAGTTACAGAATTGATTTCGGCAACATCCACCACTTCAACCGGGATTCCCTTTTCCTTCTTCCATTGAATCCATGGCTCGAGTTCCTCCAAATATTCCGCATCGGTAATCACCAGCATGTTGCCCAATTCACCTACCTGATCATAACGTGAGCTGTTTTCTGTGTAGTTGAGGAAGTGTGCTTTGTAAACTTCTTGCATGGGAAGTTGAGTGCGCTGGGAAACGTTCGCCGGTAGCGGATTCTCACCTTGCTGACCAGTCGATGCAACGGTAACATCGATGGAACTGTACACACGCAACACATGCGTTACAGGGTTGTATTGCACCGGGTAGAAATGAATGCTCTGTCCGCGGAACTGATGCTGCACATACGGGTCGCCCAACGAAGCGAGCTTGCCGGGATAAAACTCATTCTGCGAATACACGGCTCCTTCCTGGTAGGGAACGGTTGCCGGGTCGATGGTGCGCAACAGATTTCCTTTCGATGGACGCATGTAAACGTCCTGGAATTCTTCGAATACCGCATGTGTCACGGTTACCATCATTTCGCGTGTGTCATCCACAATGAGGGCTTCAGTAAGTTTGTGAACTTGAGGAGCGCCTACCTTCAAAACAGGTGTCGACTCTTCAAAATTGATGTCGGTGTAAATACCGTCGTGGCTAACGGTGTAGTCTTCCATGGTGCACGACAGCAGCACACTGCTGCCTTCCTGACCTACCACCTGGATGTTGGTTTGTGACCATGAAGCGCTGGTGATTAAAGCGCCGCATAGCAAAGAGTAAAATGATTTCATTCGGTTTATGGTTGATTAATCAATGAGGTTTCGCAATTCTAAAACTAGTGCCCGTTGGGGTCTTCAGGATAAATATACCGCCCGGCAAGTCACTCATGGAAATACGATGGGTACTTTCAGTCTTAAACTCCGAGGCAATACCCTTTCCTGATACATCATACAAATAAACAGGCCCCATCATTGGGCCGGTATAAAGAATTTCGTTGGATTGGGTGATAACCGATTCAAGTTCATTCAAACGTGGTGAAATACTCAGAGCAGTTGTGTTGAAGAAAAAATAAGCATCGGTATAGTTCAAGGGCTCACCTGTTGGATAAATCAGGAAGTGAAGCATGCCCGAACCGGGAGTTAAAAACGGATTCACAATCATGCGAAGGTTTCCCTGCGCCCCGGGAGCAACCCCATTCATGTCGCCATAATTGGGAAGGCCCGTGTAGCAATGCTGATAGTCGCACGCCTGAATGTCCCATTCTTCCGGGCACGTATTACCCACTAAACGCCAAGTGATGTAAGCCGAATCTTGTAAATCATGGCCGATGTACATGTAATGCTCAGTGTACATATCCATTTCCAGTGTGCCGTAATACTCCGAACCGGGCACGAATGAATAATTCTGAGCTGTTGCCAACAGGTTGCAGGCAATGACAGAAGCAGTAACAATTATTGACTTTAGCATATACCAAAGTAATACAATTCAACCTATACAAACCCTATGAATTTTGGATTATTCTTGGATAGAAACTACGCTCCCAAATTGAACACCTCGCCTACCCGAACGCCCTTTTCCGTATCTATCAGCGTGGAGCACTCATGAATAGGGTCATGCTCATACACCAGCACAAATTGCTCATCGACCGCCCTACGAAGGAAACGTGCCTTTTCGTCCATGGTGATGAGTGGGCGTGTGTCGTATCCCATCACGTAAGCTAAAGGAATGTGCCCTATCGACGGAAGCAAATCGGCCATGAAGCAGTACTTGCGTCCGTTCCATTCGATAAGCGGCAGCATCATGCTGTCGGTATGTCCATCAACGAAAATCACTTCAAATCCCAGCGGCGTCATGCAGCAATCCGATGTTCGCTCGATGAATTTCAACTGTCCACTTTCTTGAATGGGAAGGATGTTTTCAGACAGGAAACTGGCCTTCTCGCGT
>JBKCGW010000215.1:0-5518 GCA_046303175.1 Flavobacteriales bacterium | reverse complement strand
CAAGGTCGCTCGCGGTGAAAAGTTGAGCTTTACGCAGGACGACTTGCACATCAACGGACATGCGCTGGAAATTCGTGTTTATGCTGAAGATCCCACGAATAACTTCTTACCCGACATCGGAAAACTCACAACGTATCGCCGCCCCATGGGTCCCGGCGTTCGTGTAGACGACGGATTCGAAGAGGGCATGGATATTCCGATTTACTACGACCCGATGATTGCCAAGCTCATCACCCATGGCAAGGACCGCAACGAAGCCATCGCACGTATGGTAAGAGCCATCGATGAATATGAAATTACGGGTTGCCAAACGACCCTTCCCTTTTGTCGTTGGGCCATTCAGCACCCTGCCTTTGTGGGTGGTGACTTCGACACGCATTTCGTGAAGAAATACTTTACGCCCGATGTGCTGCAAAACGAAGACGAACAAGAAATGATTGCTGCAGCTATCGCGGCTGTCGACTGGCTTAAAGCTCGCTCAAGTAGTCCCGTAAAAACCGCTGCTTCCGCTTCCTCTTCGCAATGGAGCCGAGCCCGTCGCAATGCATAACAACGAGCATTTCAAGTTTGTTAAAAACACTTATTGAGAGCAACATCGTCGGCGTAAAGTCGTAAGATTGTTAGACTTTCAACACATGATCAAACGATTCGGAATAGCTTTTTGTATGGGATTAGCGAATGTTGTTTGGGCGCAGCCCGAGCAGATTCAACAGCCCGTTCAGTATGTTATTCTGGACACACTTATCACCGACTATTACTTTTCTGTATGGTATACTGAAAATGGAGACACTGTTGTAAAGGCAACACATTCCCCCATCGATGTATACGCTCATACGGGTAATCGGGCCAAGAAAGCCCGTTACGACAAGTTGCAGAAGAAGGTCATCAAAACCTATCCCTATGCAAAAGCAGCCGGCGATGTAATGCGCACCTATGAAGCGTTGTGCGCTCACGTTACAGACCCCAAGCAACAAGCAGCGTTATTGGATCAAGCTGAATCCCGCATGATGAAGCGGTTCGAAAAGGACCTTCGAAGCATGACGGTTTCCGAAGGAGTAATTCTCGTAAAGCTCATCGACCGACAGACGGGCGCTACGGGATACGAGCTATTACAGGAACTCAAAGGAAAATTTTCAGCCTTCATGTGGCAAAGCATTGCGCGTGTTTTCGGACAAAACCTTAAAGACGATTACGACATCAACGGCGAAGACGTTTGGATAGAAAACATTGTTGCGCTCATTGAAGACGGAACGATACCGGTAGCTGATTTATCGATCAATGCGTTTGCGGAGAATGGGGAATAATTTTGGGGACTGAGGACTGGAGACTATGTACTAAGTACTAAGTACTAAGTACTAAGTACTGAGGACTAGGTTAAAGGTATGTTGGTCAATGATCATCATTCGCCACTCGCCACTTGCCACTTGCCACTCGCCCATCGCCCCTCCCTCAATGCAGTGGGCGCTTCTTAATCATTCCGCCGCGTGTATCCTTGACGCTGCTCATTACCACAAACGCATTGGTAGTGATTTTGGCTAATTCCATGTTGAGTTTGTTTATTTCAAGGCGGGTAATCACTGTATAGATGATATCGGCATCAATCGTTTCGCCTGTCTTTCCGAACCCACGTTTGCCCTGATAAACCGTAACACCGCGACCCATCTTTTGTATGATCATCTCCCGTATTTCATCGGAGTGCGGCGACACGATGGTTACACCGATGTATTCCTCTACTCCTTCAATCAGAAAATCGAGGGTTTTTGAGGCAGCGTAGTAAGTAATCATGGAGTAAAGCGCCACTTCAATTCCCAGAAAATAGGCAGCTATAGAAAAGATAAATACGTTGATCACCGCAACGATATCACCAATGGTCATCCCCGACTTTCGGCTCAAGAAAATGGCCAATACTTCTGTTCCGTCAATCACTGCTCCACCTCGCACGGCAAATCCAATTCCTCCGCCCAAAAACAATCCGCCGAATACTGCTACAAGCAATGGATCCTGCGTTACCTCAGGAAATTGAACAGTTGCCAGTACAAGTGCCAAAGCAGAAATTGCCAAAGTGGTTTTTATTGCAAATTGCTTCCCCATTATCCTATAGCCAAGAATGACAAAAGGGATGTTCAGAACTATAATAAACAGGAACAACGGCAAACCGGTTAGAATAGAGCACAACAAAGAAATTCCTGTTGCACCGCCATCGATAAAGTGATTCGAAAGAAGGAATCCCTTGAACCCGAAAGCTGCGGAGAATACCCCCATTGCTATTAGAAACAGGTCTTTCAAATAACCGCGTGTATTGATATATACTTCACGATAGGCCTTTGCCATGGCGTATGCGGAAAGATCTTCCGCGTTGCTAGCGCCCGTGACTTTTAGTATAGCTCGTAGAATTTGTTTCCTCAAGAGATGCTGCATGCAGCGAAGTTAAGAATCTCTATCCGGTTACACTGCTTCCTCTGCGATTCGCCATATTTCCTCCTGACGCTCACGAGGCATTTTATCGTACGTTTTGATGAGCATTCCCAATCGGGGATTCTTCAAAAAGAAAGCACGATGCTTATCCATAAAGCGCCAAAACAACGCATCCCACTTCTCTTGCCAGTCACCTTTGGAGTGGTTGCTCATTTTCAAGACGTAGTTGCTACCGCTTATGTAGGGCTTGGTTGCCATCAATCCACCATCGGCAAACTGACTCATGCCATACACATTGGGCACCATCACCCAGTCATAGGCATCAATGAATAACTCCATGAACCATCGATACACCTCATCCGGATCAAATTCATTCAGGAGCATGTAGTTACCGGCAATCATCAACCGCTCTATATGATGGCAATATCCTGTTTCACGCACTTTTCGGATCGTATCGTCGAGCGGTTCAATTCCGGTGGTGCCCATCCAAAATGATTTAGGAATTTTCTTGTTGAAGCCCCAATAGTTACGTGTGCGCTCGATCTTCCCCTTCCATTCATACACCATGCGTATGTACTCGCGCCACCCGAGAATCTGACGAATGAATCCTTCGAGCGAATTCATAGGTACCTCGTTTTGCTCGGCATATCGCAGTGTTCTATCAATGACTTCTCGGGGTGTAATAAGTCCAATGTTCAGCATGGGCGTAAGCACGCTATGATGCAATACAACCTCATTCTTGACTATCGCGTCTTCATACTCTCCAAAATCATGAAATCGCTGCTTCAAAAAATCATCCAGCCATTGAATCGCCTCAGCATGCGTGATGGGATAGCGTTTATTGCCAAGTAGCAAGTTGTATGGATTATCGAAATTGAGACGAACATAGTTGCATGCTTCTTCCCAATCGTTGCCTCCATCGAGAGATTGCGTTACGGGAGGTATTGCCTTTGCCGGGTATCGCTTTCTGTTGTCCTCATCAAACGACCACTTGCCACCAATTGGACCTTCAGTGCTATCCACTAAAATGTGATGCTTGATGCGTTGTTTCTTGTAAAAGTCGGCGTGAAACAATCGCTTTCGCCCTGCCGAAAAAGCAGTAACATCCTGCTTTGATTCCATGAACATCGGGCTGTGGTGCCAATGCAGCTCAACGGCGGCAACTGCTGCTGCATGCACAATACCATTTTCCAACCAATCATCCGACACATCATACATGTGGATATGCTGAACTCCCTTACCGGCCATGTATTCTACCAACCTTCTTGCATCGGCATGGTGATCGTGCGCTTCGACATAGTGAACCGTCTTCCCGGAATCTATCAATCCTCGATAGTACACCCTCATGGTTGCTCGATGGTATGCGCGCTTCAATGGGTGAAAGTTGTATTGTAGGAAAAACAACGGTTCTTCTACCAACCAATAATCCCCATTTACATGGGGCATTCCATCCTGAAACAATTGATGGGGGAATAGTAGAATTGCATTCATGCGCTTACTCTGTTTTGACGGCAACGATCGCTGCAGTATTTGACCTCATCCCAAACGGCCGACCATTTCTTCCGCCATGAAAAAGGGCGATGACAAACAATGCATGTTTTTTCCGGCAAGTGTTGTTTTTTAACTCCACGCATAGCCTCAAAACAAGCTTTGGTATGAAAGGTTTGTCACCGCCCCACATTTAGAGTTGATCAGTTCTTCACGAATCTTCCGGAAAAAAGCCATTCATCGCTGTAGACATCATATAGGTAATTTCCGGATGCCATACCTTCCAAAGGCAAACGAAGGATGCTTTCCGGCTGATGCACATTCATAGTCTTCACCACACCACCCTTCTCATCGTAGACCATTACATGAATATCGCCTCGATAGTTCACTGGCATTGGAATATGAATAAGGGCTACAGCAGGGTTTGGATAAGGATCGCCCGGAGCATCCATTCTCAGCGAACTCATAAAAAGTGGCTGAGAAGTCAATTGAAGGTTATCGATGAACAACTTGCTTCCTGCAACAGCCTCATCGTAGGGATACGCAGAGGAGGTTATTTGCAATCGAAGAGTATCGGGCTGCAAGTTTAGGTTCATCGGAATTTCGAAGAAGGTCCAATCTTCGGTTGGATAAAACTGATAGAATGCTCCGCCTAAGCTTACATCACCGCTTATCATCTCAAGTGACAAACAACCGGCATCCGCTCCATCTGATAGGTACTTGTACCATCCGCGCAGCGTATCATTGAGCTGAGCATAGGGCAATCCTCCCCACCATTCACCGCCTGGGTCCACGTATCCTGTTCGAATACCGGAAGGATGAACATGACCATCCCAATCGGAATAGGAGGTCATGGTTATAGCATGCTCACCAAAGGGTGTTTGATCGGTGCGCTCAACCGTTCGCCCCATCACCTTCCAACCCAAGGCATGGTTGATGGTGCTATGCTGCCACGTTTCAAAATCATGATTCGGCAATTGCGGCATGGCCCATCGACCTTCGAAAGTCAAATCATCCAACTCCAAATAGCTCCCTGTAACCATTACGCCCGGGTTTCTCACGTCGCTTGAAACCGCTGCAACCACAACGCTATCCGGAGTTTGCGTAAGCTGAAGGAATTGACTGAACTGTATGAACTCTGACTGGTGACCTTGAAATTTAATGGTTTCCAAACCAATAATTTCCCCGGCCTTCTTGAACGCTACAACCAAAAATGCAGTATCGGCACCCATGGTGTGGTAACGAGCAAAACCCCGAAGAAAAGTGGGTTGAGCTTGATAAGGCACGCCACCCTCACCTTCCAGCGGATCACCACCTGTATTGGTAAAGTAGCCCGGCATTAAGCGTCCATTCTGTCCATCGGTAGTTAAACGAATAGCATGTTCACTCGAACCATCGTGACCATCCACCGGCATAACTGTAATCCAATTATTCTCATGGATAGTTTCATTGTTGGAGGTCATCCAACCCGATGGCTCGAAAAAATTGAAGGTTGTCCAATGTTCAAAATCTCCATTGGGTATACTCTGTCCGAGCAATGCATGCGCAGCGAGTATATAAGTTAGTAAAATAGTAATCTGTTTCATGGTAGTTTGATTTATGAAACAAGACTACG
>JBKCGW010000214.1:0-16527 GCA_046303175.1 Flavobacteriales bacterium | reverse complement strand
TCTGCCTTAATCGTAGTATCCCAGAATTTCCAGCACTTCTTTTGGTTTTTGCTCATGTGACCAAAGTTTGTACTTGAGCTTTCCTTTGCTGTCGCGGTCAATCAGTAAATGCTTGGGTTGAGGCATCAAGCAGTGGTGTATTCCCCCGAAACCACCCAGCGTATCCTGATATGCTCCTGTATTGAAGAAGCCTATATACTGCGGCTGATCGGGATAATACTTGGGCAAGTAGATGGCGTTGGTATGCTGCTCGGAATTATAATAGTCGTCGCTGTCGCAGGTGAGTCCACCCAAAAACACGCGCTCGTAATTCTCGTTCCAATTGTTGATGGGCAACATGATGAAACGCTTATTGATGGCCCAGCTGTCGGGTAGGGTGGTCATGAATGAAGAGTCAATCATGTTCCACTTTTCACGATCGTTCTGTTCTTTTTGATACAGGATTTTGTAGATGGCACCACCACTTTCGCCTACTGTGAATGATCCGAATTCAGTGTAGATGTGAGGAACAGGAACACCGGCGTCATCGCATGCATTCTTTATCTGGCGCAGAATTTCAGTTACCATATACTGGTAATCGAACGAATAGGCCAACGAATTTTTAATCGGGAAACCTCCACCAATATTGAGGCAGTCGAGCGTCGGACAAATTTCACGCAGCTCGCAATACACCTTGAGGCACTTTACCAATTCGTTCCAGTAATAACTGGTGTCTTTGATTCCAGAATTGATGAAGAAATGCAGCATCTTCAAGTTCAGGTGCGGATTGTCGTGAATCGATTTTTTGTAGAAACGCACGATTTCGCGATAACCGATACCCAGTCGCGATGTGTAAAATTCAAATTTAGGTTCCTCTTCACTGGCGATTCGAATACCAATGTTCATAGGCTCCTGAACGAGCTCTTCGAAGGTTTGAAATTCGTATTTGTTGTCGATTACCGATATGATATCCTTGTATCCATCGGCGTGTAAATCGAAAATTCGCTTTACGTATTCATCCTTTTTGAAGCCGTTGCAAATAATGCGCTGACTCTTGTTGACCTTTCCAAGCGTGCCCAGACGACGAATCAGGTCGATATCATACGCTGATGAAGTTTCAATGTGAATGTTGTTCTTCAAAGCTTCTTCCAACACATAGCGGAAGTGCGAGCTCTTGGTGCAATAGCAATAGTGATACTCGCCCTCATAACCTACCTCGTTTCGCGCGATGCGAAACCACTCTTTTGCCTTCTTGATGTTTTGGCTGATTTTAGGCAGATAGGTGAACTTGAGAGGCGAGCCGTATTTCTCGACCAGCTCCATCAGCGGAATTCCGTGAAAAAGCAAGTTGTCTTTGTCGAGTTGAAACTCTTCCTGTGGCCATTCGAACGTTTGTTCTACCAGTTCGATGTATTTCGTCTTCATGAATTAGAGGATATCGGTTGAAAAATGTGAAACGGAACTTAAAAAATGCACAAGGCAATTAAGCAATCACGCAATCAGATGCGTATGAAGATATGTTCCGGCTCAAACTGACAATTTTTCATCGAATCGAAGGACTTAAAGCGAGATGCAAGTTTACGGAATGTTGAAACGAACACCAAAACGAAAAAGTGTTGTCATTCTGCAGCGGGCATCCAACCATTGTTATCCGACATGTACTTCAATGTTTCCGGGTGCAGTAGGCGATGTCCCAGATTGAGTAAAACAGGTGGTTTCGGTTTGCTGAAAAAGCGAAGCAATCGGTTGCTGTCGCGCGCCGGTATTACGCGGTCGTAGCGACCAAAGATGAGTAAGAACCGAATGTGGTACGCTTCGATGTTATGTGCTACCCCAGGTAAACGAGGGAATAACTTTCGGTGAATAAGCCATGCGTCGTAAACCAGTTGGCGCTTATCTCTTGTTTCGAGCTGCCCATGAACGAAACGCTTGATTTTTGGATGTAGGATGCGAATGGCGGCCAGGAAGTCCACCAGATTGAAAAGTACCTTTGGGTTTTCGATGATGCGTCGATACAACCTGCGCCCTGTTTTTGTTTCGCTGACAAACCGGTAGATCCACTTTATTTTGAGTCCGTCGGGTGCTATCAGAACAAGTGATTTAATGCATGGTGCCATGGTTTCCGCCAGCACCATGGCAAGGCGTCCACCCATGCTGTAACCCATTAAGTGAAATGAATCGATTTCCATGCTTGCTAGCAGCCCCTGAATAACCTCGGTCCATTCTTCTTTGGTAATCGGGTCACTGCTAATGCGTTTGGACGGGAAGCTACTTTTTCCATGAGAAAGTAAGTTTATGGCGACTAAGCGCTGATGAGGCTGAAGCAATGATTGAAAAATCAGGTAGTCTTCGGCCGATCGTCCGAATCCATGAAGGCAAACGATGGTGTCGTGGCCCTCGCCGACTACCAGGTATTCAATGGAAATTTCACCGTATGTAAATAGCTCTTTGTTCACTCAGCGTCTGCCCTGCGTTATCCAGTTCCGTATCAGTGATTTTCCGTGCAGCGTCATAATGCTTTCCGGGTGGAATTGTACCCCCCGAATATCGAGCGTTTTATGGCGGATTGCCATTACTTCACCCATTTCATCGGTGGCAATCACTTCCATGCAATCGGGGACACTCGTTTTATTGATTACCCAGGAATGATAGCGTCCAACTGGGCTTTGATTGGGAACACTTTCAAACAAATAATCTTCTTTTGTAATGTGGAGTTCGGAAGATACTCCATGATGAACGGAGTGAAGATTTTCCAGGCTTGCACCAAAGGCCTGTCCAATGGCTTGATGTCCCAAGCAAACTCCCAAGATTCGTTTTTTCTCCTTAAACGCTTGAATGACCGGCATGGTGATGCCTGCTTGGTCAGGCAGTCCGGGCCCCGGCGATAGCACAAGGTTGTCGAATGCCTCTACTTCTGTGAGTGACATGGCATCGTTGCGAACAACGGTAACGGACGAGTCGAGTTCAGCCTCCAGATAATGTTGAAGGTTGAAGGTGAAACTGTCGTAGTTGTCGATAATCAATATTCGCATGGGATGAGCGCAGGAGGCTGATTCAAAAGTACTATGGATGAGGGTTACAGCGGAGAACAGGACTTATTCACACACCATGGAAATCTTAATGGTGAATGACCGGAAGTGAGGGGCTATCTTCGCGCCGCAATTTCTATATCTTCATTTTTGATTAACTGATCGCATAAGCGGTCAGATAAAAAAAAAATGCCCAAAGACAACTCAATCAAGTCGGTCCTCATCATCGGTTCAGGACCAATCGTAATCGGACAAGCATGTGAATTTGATTACAGCGGATCGCAGGCCGCACGGTCTCTTCGTGAAGAAGGGATTACCGTAACGCTCATAAACAGCAACCCCGCAACCATCATGACCGACAAGGTTGTCGCAGACAATGTTTACCTTCTCCCGCTTGAGCCCGAGAGTATTCTGCGCATTCTCGCAGAACACAAAATCGACGCGGTTCTTCCAACCATGGGAGGACAAACAGCGCTGAACCTTGCTATTCAATGCGAGGAGATGGGGATTTGGGAAGAGCACGGCGTGCGCATGGTGGGTGTAGATACGAAGGCTATTGAGATTACAGAAAATCGTGAAGCTTTCCGCAAGCTAATGGGTGAGATTGGAGTGCCAATGGCACCTCAACGCACAGCCAAGAGTTTTTTGGAAGGAAAGGAAATTGCGCAAGAATTTGGATTCCCCCTTTGTATCCGTCCTTCTTACACGTTGGGTGGAAGCGGTGCTGCTCTCGTGCATGTGCAAGCTGATTTTGATAAACTTCTCGACCGCGGATTGCATTTGTCGCCCATTCACGAGGTCATGATTGATAAGGCACTCATGGGTTGGAAGGAATTCGAGCTTGAGTTGCTGCGCGATGCAAACGATAATGTGACCATCATCTGCTCCATCGAGAATTTCGATCCGATTGGAATTCACACCGGTGACAGTATTACAGTGGCGCCTGCCATGACACTTTCCGATACGACCTATCAGAAAATGCGCGATATGGCCATACGCATGATGCGCGCAATCGGCAATTTTGCCGGCGGCTGTAACGTGCAGTTTGCGGTGAGCCCCGATGAGAAGGAAGATATCATTGCTATCGAAATTAATCCACGTGTATCCAGATCATCGGCTCTCGCCAGCAAGGCAACCGGTTATCCAATCGCGAAGATTGCTTCCAAACTTGCCATCGGGTATCACCTCGACGAGTTGCAGAACCAAATTACCAAATCGACCTCTGCATTTTTTGAACCCACTTTAGACTATGTTATTGTGAAGATTCCTCGTTGGAACTTCGACAAATTCCCCGGAAGCAATCGCGAATTGGGATTGCAGATGAAGAGTGTTGGTGAAGTGATGGGTATCGGTCGCAGTTTTCAGGAGGCCCTTCAAAAGGCTTGTCAGTCGTTGGAAATAAAACGTAACGGTTTGGGAGCAGATGGAAGAGAGGTGCGCGATCAGGCCCAACTGCTCTCATCACTCGAAAAGCCAAGTTGGAATCGATTGTTCCATGTGTACGATGCCATTAAGTTGGGTATTCCATTCAAGACTATACAAGAAAAGACCCGCATCGATGCGTGGTTTTTACGCCAGATAGAGGACATGATTCACACGGAACGTCGCATCGAGAAGTTCGACATTCAATCCATGCCACAAGAACTTTTGTTTGAAGCGAAGCAAAAGGGTTACGCCGACAGACAAATAGCTCATTTGCTGCGTTGCCTCGAGAGTGAGGTATACAAGAAGCGCAATGAAATGGGCATTCGACGAGTGTATAAGCTTGTGGACACCTGCGCTGCAGAGTTTGAAGCAAAAACTCCCTACTACTACAGCACCTTCGAACAAGAGAACGAAAGTGTAGTAAGTGATCGCAAGAAGGTAGTTGTACTGGGAAGCGGTCCAAACCGAATTGGTCAGGGAATCGAGTTCGATTATTCTTGTGTGCATGGTGTATTGGCGGCGCGCGAATGCGGTTATGAAACAATCATGATTAACTGCAACCCGGAGACCGTTTCTACCGATTTTGATACAGCGGACAAGCTGTATTTCGAGCCTGTTTTCTGGGAGCATATCTACGATATCATTCAACACGAAAAGCCTGAAGGAGTTATAGTACAATTGGGTGGACAGACTGCATTAAAGCTGGCAGAGAAACTCGATAAGTATGGAATTAAGATTATCGGAACCGATTTTAAATCGCTCGACTTGGCAGAAGATCGTGGAAGCTTTTCAACCTTGTTAAAGGAGAACAACATTCCTTATCCGAAGTTTGGTGTGGTGGAAAGTGCGGAGCAAGCTATTGAGCTTTCACGCGACTTGGGCTTCCCGTTGTTGGTTCGTCCGAGTTATGTGTTGGGTGGACAGAAAATGAAGATTGTGATCAACGAGTCGGAGCTGGAACAGCATGTGGTGAACATCTTGAACGATATGCCCGACAACAAGATATTGCTCGATCACTTTCTTGAAGGTGCTATCGAGGCTGAGGCAGATGCGATTTGCGATGGTGAGGATGTTTACATCATCGGTATTATGCAACACATAGAACCTGCGGGAATTCATAGTGGTGATTCTTATGCTGTGCTGCCACCATACAATTTGGGTGATTTTCTGATTACTCAAATCGAAGAGCATACACGCACAATTGCAAAGGCTCTGAATACTGTGGGTCTCATCAATATTCAATTTGCGATTAAGGATGATATCGTTTACATCATTGAAGCAAATCCACGCGCATCACGCACGGTTCCATTCATTGCCAAGGCATATGATGAGCCTTACGTGAATTACGCAACGAAGGTGATGCTCGGTGAGAAGAAGGTTCGCGACTTTAAGTTCAATCCAAAGCGAAATGGTTACGCTATCAAGATTCCTGTTTTCAGCTACGAAAAGTTTCCTGAGGTGAAAAAGGAACTAGGCCCTGAAATGAAGAGCACCGGTGAGGCAATCCGTTTCATCAAAGATCTTCGGGATCCATTCTTCCGTCAGATCTATTCTGAGCGAAACCTGTATTTGAGCAAGTAATCTTACTGCTTCACGATTCTGTAATTCTTCACCGAAAGAGATGTGAGGAGGCGAACTGTGTATACGCCGCTGCTCCATTCTTTCGTGTCAATTGCGGTTTGTTTGCTGTTGGGGTAGTTAGCACTCACCAGATTTCCTTTGCTATCGAAAATCAAAACAGAAGCAATTTCGCTTTCTGCCTTCAGATTCAATAGTTGATTGTTCGCGATTGGATTGGGGAAGAGTTCTACGATTTCGTTTTGACGATTTTCATTTACGCCCGCAACGACAATAACATCCGACACAGAACAACCATTGGCATCGGTTACTGTGTAATTGAATGCACCGTTGGTTGTTACCTCCAATTCGGTTTCATTCACAATCAACCCGTTCGGGGTATTCCATTCAATAGTATAGCCTGGTGTTCCGCCGCTAATGGCCAAGTAGATTGTGTCACCAATGGTCGAGTTGTTCTGATTGGCATCCGCAAATGAATAGGTAGTTAAGAGTTCTGCCGGTTCGAAAATTTCGAATTGTGCAGTTTGCGCAATCGGACAAGCGTCATCTGAAGAAATAACAACCGAATATATTCCCGGCGCCAGTTCATCAATCGACGAGCTGTTGTCGCTGTTGCTCCAGGTATACTGAATGTTGCCTGAAGCTGTTTGGGCTTCAACACTGATGCTTCCGTTTGCAGCCCCGAAACATGTAATCTGCTCTGTATTGAAGCCTGTAATTTCAACAGGTGACGTAGCAAGAATATCAAGAATGATGGATGCAGTATCGCACATGGATATTACACCGTTGTCACATACATAGTAGGGAATGATTACTTGGCCTGTTGCAAAGGAACTTGCCTGATAAATCAGTTCTTGCGTCTCTGCATCAAGCTGGTAGTTGCCGGTATTGGCTGAGCCGAATGACAAATTAAGAAGGTCGGAACTCTCCTGCTCATCACTTATCAAGTTAAATAAATTGATAGCTATGCTGCCGCCGGGACATGTCTGTCCAACGAAGCTAGAAGCCACAGGTGCTGTATTCGCTTCGTCGGCGTTCACCACGAAGAATGTCAATGTTCCGTAATCACAAGCGTTGCAAGGATCGCAGGCCGCGTAGTTTATGGTGAATAGTCCGGTGGTGTCTGTAGCCGGAGTGTAAGTAAATGAACCGTCAGGAAGTAAATTGAATGTGCCTCCTGATTGATCGTCAATAATAGAGTAAACGAGGGGTTCCATGTCGAGCTCAACATCGTTGACCGCTACCGAGCCAGATGTGGATGTGTTCACAATGATTTGAAAGCCTTCGTTGTTTATGATTGGTAAATCGTTTACAAAGGTTATCTCTAAATAAATAGTGGCAGTGTCGCATGCACCTTGGGCATCACATGCAGCATAAACCAGTGTGTCCATGCCGAAATAATTCGCTTGTGGTGCGTACACGAATGAGCCGTCGGCATTAGACACAAATGTTCCGTTGGTTGTATTTTGAACTACACTGATGTAGAGTGGTTCATTATCACTGTCCAGCGTGTAATCAATGAAATTACCTTCTGTTGCTGAGTCTTCCGATAAGACCAACTCTGCATTCTGTGAAGTTGGAACGTCGTTTACCGCGATGACTTCGATTGAAAAAGTGCCATTGCTGCATCCTCCCTCGTTGTCACAAACCGTAAAGTTGATGTTCTCGGTGCCGTTATAATTTTCAGTAGGCTGGTAGCTGAAAGTACCATCCTCATTGAATGTGAGAATGCCATTGCTTGCATCGTTCGTTACAACAAAAGTTAGATTACTGTCTTCAACATCGCTTGCAATATCCGTGATGGCTGAATTGATAGATTCATCTTCATTGAGTGACACAGTAAATGCGCTTAGTGTCGGAAGGTCGTTGATCGATTGTATGTTGATGGTTACGACTCCTTCGCTGCATGTTCCTTGCGCGTCACAAATCTCTATATAGAGAGTTTCGAGACCATATGCATTGTCGAACGGCACGAAAGAAAGGTTACCATTGGTTGAAAGGGTTGCAACACCGAGTAATGGTGAATTCAATAGGGTATATGTCAGTTCATCGTTCTCTGCATCTGAATCATTAGCTGCAATATTGTATTCGAAAGTTTGGTCCTCTTCGATTTCAATTGCATCTGAAACTGCGATAGGAGCGTCGTTCACAGATGCTATTACAATCGAAATGGATGCGGTATCGCATGCTCCTGCCGGATCGCAAACTAAGTATGTAAATTGATCGTTACCGTAATAATTGCTGTTAGGCTGGTAAGTGTATTCACCTGTGTTCTGAATCGTTACTGTTCCGTTAGCAGGTGCTATCATCGTTCCGAAGAATAGCATTTCAGAGTCCACATGATCAACCAGGTTGGTCAAGTTGGATTCGATTGCTTCGTCCTCTTGCAGGTTTATATTGGTTTGCGACGCGTCGGGCGCATCATTTACTGAGAAAACCTCAATCTCGAGCACAGCTTGTGTGCATGCATTCAAAGCATCGCATAGGCTGTATGTAATGAAGTCCAATCCGAAGTAATTCGGATTTGGGATGTACGATACATTTCCATTTGCATCAATCTCGGATGTTCCGAATTCACCACCTGTAACTATGGAGTATGCTATTGCATCGCCCTCTGCATCCAAATCGTTTTCGCTAACGGTAATTGATAGAGCGCCATCTTCATTAACGGAAGCTGATTCTGCAACGGCAATTGGAGCGTCGTTGATAGCGCCAATCGTAATTGAAACCTCCGCTTCGGTGCATAGACCTCCGTTGTCGCATGCTCGGTAGATGAATGAATCTGTTCCGTAATAGTTGGAATCAGGGATGTAGCTGTAATTGCCTCCGGTAGTCCATTGCAATGTGCCGTGGATCGGTGCTGTTAGTGTGGTGAATACAAACACGCCGCCTTCTGCATCGGTAATGCTTGTCATGAGGTTACCGTTGATTGCTTCGTCTTCCATTGAGGTAAGTGCAGAAGAGATTGCTGTTGGGGGCGTATTAGCTGTCAAGACATCGATGGAGAGTGTGGCAGATGCGCAATTGTTATTGGCATCGCAGACCATATAGTTCACGGATTCATTGCCGAGGAATCCAGGGTTTGAAGTATACGAGAATGTTCCGTTGGAGTTGAATACGAGCGTACCATTTTGCGCAGATCCCAATAATTGATAGGTTAATAGATCTCCATCTCCGTCACTATCGTTGGATGCTGCGTTTCCGTTAAGCACATTTCCCTCTACTACGGCGAGCGATTCGCCCGTCACTTGCGGAAAGTCTTCTACCGATGCAATGTTAACTATGAACTGCCCATTGGCACACAACCCCAATGGGTCACAAACGGTATAAGAAATGAAATCCGTTCCGAAGTAGTTGTCATTCGGGATGTAGGAATAGGATCCATTTGCACCCAGATTGAATTCGCCGTGTTGTGCGGCTGCGGTGATGGTAATACTGAGATTGGCATGGTCTACATCGGTAATGCCGTTGGCAATTCCATTCGAAGTTTGGTCTTCGTTAATATTGAGTGTGATGTTTTGGGCTTGGGGAGCGTCATTAACCGCAGTAACAGTTAAGGAAATAATGCCGCTAACGCATGCACCATTTGCATCACATGCTTCGAATGTGGCGCTGGAGACGCCGGAGTAATTGGCCGGCGGACTGTAAGTAATCAAACCTGAATTGGCAATATTGAGTGTTCCATTGGCTGGTGCTGCAAGCAGTGAATAGTTTAACTGCGCAGTTTCAACGTCACTTACAAAACCGGATAACTGGTCAATGATTGGATTGTCTTCGGTCGTTGTAAGATTAACGGGAAGTGCCGTTGGAAGATCATTCACAGAATTAACTGTAATCGTTAAAGTAGTTGTGGTGCAGCCATTTTGATCGTCGCACACATTTACATTCAGCGTTTCGGTTCCAAACCAATTGTTGGCAGGAGTGTAGGTAAATTGTCCGTTGCCGCTGCTGTTGATCTGTGCACCGGTTGCAGTAGCAGAAATGGAATAGCTGAGAGAGCTTCCTTCCACGTCATATTCACCGTTAGCAAGGTTGCCATTGAATACCTGATCTTCGTTGATTGTGAAAACGTCGTTTTGTGTAATGGGAAGATCATTCACCGAGTTTACCGTAACCGTCAATGTGGTGGTAACACACAAGTTTTGAGGGTCACATCCTTGTACAGTAATGCTTTGAGTTCCGAAATAATTCGCAGGTGCAGAGTATTGGTAGGTGCCATTGCTGTTTATAGTGAGTCCTGCAATGGAGTTGCCGCCCGGTGTTGAGTATACAAGTGCATTGGGTTCTGCGTCAATGATGGTAGTGATACTGCCACTACTGTTGGTGTCTTCGGGAAGAGAAAGTAAAAATGGAGTGGCTGTTGGGGCATCGTTTATACCATTGATTTGGATGCTAACGATGGATGTGGCGCAGTTAACTCCATCGCAGGCCTGAACCTGAAAACTATCGAATCCGAAATAATTACCTGCAGGTGTGTAGTTAAATTGTCCGTTGGAATTTACCAGTGTAACAACCCCGTTTGTGGGCTGTGAAAAAATGCTATAGGTTAACATTCCTGTATCGTCGAAGTCATTGAGCGCAACGTTTATTAAGCCACTGGAATCTTCATTTACAATCTTGTTATCGTTGGTAAGTTGCGGGGGATCGTTGTCTACGTTGTTGATGGTAAGATTTACAGTGGCCTGAGCGCATTGACCAACCACATCGCATGCGTTGTAAGTAAAGCTCACGTTACCGGTGAAATTTGGTGCAGGAGTGTAGCTGTAACTGCCGTTGGATGAAAGCACCAGATTGCCTGAGGAAGGCGCTGTAACCAGTGTAAACGTGATTACATCATTTTCAGGGTCCGTTACAAGCGATTGCAAACTCGAAGTGAAAACTAAGTCTTCGCTCAGTGTGGCAATGGTTTGGTTGTTTGCCGTTGGATTTAGGTTGGGGCCAACAACGCTGAGATAAACCGTTGATATAGCATACAGGCCGCAGTGATCAACTACGTAATACTGAAATGAATCATTTCCGACAAATCCCGCATTAGGTGTATATGTGAAGGTACCCGCGGTGGTAAATGAATTTACTATACCATTCGTAGGGTTGGTGAACTTGAACCAATCCAGCGAGGTATCTATCGGGTCTGTAATTGAATCAGGGTCACCATCATTACCTGCCACATTGCCTGTGCGTGGTGTGTTGAATTCAACAGAGAAATAGTCGAGGCCTGCAAATGGAACTGTGTTTCGGAAAATGACATAGAACTCTACCCCTGCAATGTCGCACGTGTTATTTACACACACTTGATAATAGACGCTGTCTTGAAAGTTGAATTGATTTAGCGGCGGTGTGTACTCGAAATTTCCACCGGTTGTAAACGTAAAGCTCCCAATTTCAGGTCCTTGAACTACGCTGAAAGTGGCGGTTTGACCCGCCGGCAGAATATCATTGTCACCGAGGTTGCCGGTCCAAACTTCATTTTCATTCACGAGAAAATCGTCGTCGAACGCAGTTACTTGAGCCACAACGTGACTCGCGACAAGCTGCAACACAATCAGGCTGATGACTTGGGTGAAAGTAAAAATGCAACGCATAACTTCCGTGTATTATAGAAACTCTTCCGGTTACCATTCAGTGGTACTAGTTCGGAAATAGTCTCTTGATTTTCAGTTTACGCCTACAAAATTAGTCAATTTATCCCTACTATCTATTGGTTATGGTGTAGTTCATTTCGTAATAATCAAACCCGATTGCGCAATTATTCCGGTTCCTACCAACTGCACGCGATAATATCCGGGTACAATAGTATCGAGCATGACGCGCTGTGAGCGCTGATTCATGGTTTCTTCGTGAACCAAGCGACCCGCAGAATCCAGGACTCGAATAACGGAACCTGAGATAGAACCTTCTGGGTGTGTTATTACCACAAAGCCCATCGCTGTTGGGTTAGGGTACAGTTGCAGGGTCATACCTGCCGTTTCATGAACGGACGTGATGGTAACCGAACCGGCTGTGGTGCATCCATTCGCATCTGTTATTTCGAGTACATAGTCGCCTTCTTCGTTGACGCTATTAGCGAAGGCTTCATTCGAACTATAGCCATCAGGGCCCATCCACAGATACGAATAGGGTTGTGTTCCGCCGATCACTGCAGACTCGATTCCGCTTGTAGCTTGCCCTGTTTCATTGAATGGAATCAGTTCAACTTGCAATGGTTCCGGTTCCACAATACTGAATTGGGCAATGGTGGGTGTGCTACATTGGGATAAGCCAATGAGTTGTACTGTATAAAGTCCGGGTTCTAAATTGATGAGTGAACTATCGGTACCGCCATTCTCCCAAAGGAAGTTGACGCCGGTAGCCTCCAAAACTTCTTCGATAACAATACTACCATTGGCCATGCCATGACAGCTTACATGATTTATGGCAACGTCGTTAAGCTGCGGTGAGTTTGTAGCAATAATTGAAAGCTCGATAACTGCAGAGGAACAGAGTGAAGGTGAGGCATTGTCACACACAACTAAATCCACAGTCATGATTCCTGAATAAAAAGAGGAAGGTGTGATGGTGAGCAGTTGGCTTGTCGGGTCTATTGCAAAGGTGCTTGGTATAGCAGAGTTGAATGTGTATTGCAAGTTACCGGCGCTGTCTATTTCATCATAGACTATTTCGCTTAAATCGATTTCTGTGAAGGAACTTTGGCAAATTGTGCGCACAACATTTTCCGTGACCGGTGGGTGGTTAGGAGGAAATATTTCCACCAGAAATTGACCGGTAATGCAGATGCCCGAACTGTCGCATGCCACCACCCATAGTGTGTCTTGTCCTAAGAAGTTTTCTAAAGGCGTATAGACAAATGAACCCTGTGACGAGGGTGATATGCTACCAAAAGATGCAGTTGTATTGAAGGTTAAATCGTTGTCGTCGATGTCGAAGAAGTAATTGTACCAAGTATCGTTGATGCTTACATTTTCGAATGTTGCGAACGATGATTCAATACCATAGGGGCTGTCGTTTATGGGCGAAACTTCCACTTGCAGAGTGTCGACACTACAGGCTCCGAGAACGTCACAAGTATTCAATACAACCCATGCGTTTCCAAAGAAATTACTGGTCGCTGTAAGTGTTATAGATCCCGCCTGTGGATTAAGTAATGCCTCAACACCTGAGGTTGTTACCAGCGATTGAAAAAGGGTGTGCCCTTCTATATCAAAGGCAAAACTGAGCGCGTCGAAAACAATCTCTGAGTCTTCTGATAGTTCGGTCGATGGAAAGTTGACAATCGGCGTGTCATTTATCCCCTCAATGTTGAGGCTAACCAAGGCTGTATCGCAAGCATCAGAGTTATCGCAAACACGGTATTGAAGGGTTGCTAATCCGGTGAAATTCGATGGAGGTAACCAAGATAGGTTTCCGAAACTGTCGATGCTGATATTGTATGGATTGCTTTCACTGATGGCTTCAAAAATCAATTCGGATGAATCAATGTCGTTGTCATTGCCTGCAACAGTTGCTTCTATCAGGCTGTCTTCTTGGCCGTTAATGACATCTGCCATGCCAACAGGTGAGTCGTTCACCGCTGTTATCTCAAATTGAATGAGACCGTTTGTGCATGCTCCCTGATTATCACAAGCTACAAAGACAAAGGAATCTGTACCTACGAAATCTTGATTGGGGAGGTACGTGTTGTCGGCTATCGAACCAAACTGCGGTTGGCTTGTGATGGAAAACACGAGTTCTTCGCTATCGATATCTGAATACTCTGCAAACCACTCCAAGGGTTGGTCTTCCGCTCCGATGAACTGCGTATTGCCTGTAGCAGGGTAGTCATTGATTGGTTCAATGGTCAATGTTATTTGAGCGGTGTCGCAGAGATTGCCTGTGTCGCACACTTCGTAATTGATAACAAAGCTTCCCACCAAGTTGGGTGAAGGATTCAATGAAAGGCCTGTATTGGTAATGTTTTCAAAGACACCAACTGCTGAAGATTCGAATACGTCGTAGGTGAGATCCCCGTTGCCGAAATCGAAGGTGAATTCTTCGAGATGAATGATGCTTGGTGCGTCTTCGTAAATAATGACCTCTGCATTTTGTGCTTCGGGCGCCACGTTCACGAGGGTAACGGTTATAAATAGTTCCCCAGTACTGCATGTTCCTTGATTATCGCAAACTGTGTAAGAAATGGAATCATTTCCGTAGAAGTATTCGAAGGGCTCATAGCTATACGCTCCTTCTTCATTTAGCTGGATAGTTCCATGGGTCGGAGCTGTTGAAAGGGTAAACTGAGTTTCATTAACCGGACTGTCGATGTCTTGTACGTTCGGAGCAAGTTCGCCGAGAAGAATTCCATTCATCAGCACTTCATTCCAATCGTTATTGGTTATCGGAGCGTCATTCACTCCATTTATTTGAATAGTCAAATTCCCAACATCGCAGAGGCCAAATTCATCACAGCTGCGATAGCTGATAATGTCTGTCCCAACATAGTTTGCTTCGGGTGTGTAAATTAGTTGACCTGCCGAGTTGATTGTAGCAGCACCATGCAAAGGACCATCTTCGAGGGAAAAGCTGAGAGCGTCTCCATCTACAACATCAACAAAGGCAATGCTTTCATTGAGTGGTGTATCTTCAAGAATCGTAAACGCTTGATCTATCGCAACAGGCGAGTCGTTGTTGTCATTAAAAACACTCACAAAGATCAAAGCAGTGTCGGTTTGGCCAACTAAATCCATCACAGCGTATCGGAGAGTGTCCACACCTGTGAAATTGGGTGAGGGCGTATAGGTGAATGAACCGTTGCTGCTAACGGTGGCTGTTCCGTTTTGAGGTTGAACCGCAAGAGAGTAGGTGAGGGGATCGTTTTCGGCGTCGGTTACAGCGTTTTCAATTACGGATTGCAGTATAATGTCTTCCGGCACATTCGTGATAACCAGGTTAGAAGCGATGGGGTGTTCGTTGGGCCCTGTTACAAATATTCTTACTGTGCCAATATCTTCCCAACCACACATATCAAAAACTTTGTAAACAAAGGATGTCATCCCTTGAAAGGTTGTGTTAGCGGTATAGCTGAATACTCCATTTATGTTGAGAAAGTTGAGTGTTCCTTGTTGAGGTGCAATCAAGGGATAAAAGAAAAGGTAGGGCCCATCGGGGTCACTAATGGAGTCGGGATCGAAGTCATTTACGCTAACGTTTCCCATTCGGGAAGATCCTTGCTCGAGATAAAGTGTATCGTCTTGAGTTACCGGATAGTTATTAAGATGGCGAAGATTGATGATCAGAAGCGCCGTGTCGCAGCTCGATGCAGCACACACTTCGTAAATGATGGTGTCATCTTGATTTTCGTAAAGTGCTATATTGATTGGTTCAACCAAGTAAGTGTAGGTTCCTTGTTGTTGGTTTAGCCATTGTATGGAACCATAAATTGATTCGTTGAGGAAGCGAAAAGTTCTGGAGCCTGGCGGTAGGATATCATTCGTGGAAACATCTCCAACCAAAGCGACATAATCATGGGCTGTAATGTTCTCATCATCAACAGCGATTACCTGTCCGGAGAGCAAATAGGTATGAAAAGATAGCAGCCAGCACAGAATGCCGGTGGGTTTTTTTAGAATTGATAGAAATGAATAATCCATCATTTGGTCTATAGTATTCTGTTTTTCGACGCTTAGTTTCATACAAATATCGGAAGAAATACGTAATTTGTGTATATAGGTAATCTTTTCTTTTATAAGTAAATGTAAAACAATGGATTACAAAAAACAAAGGCCGGATAACCGGCCTTTGAATCAATTACGATAGGTGAGTATACTACAGTGATAAGATCTTGAATTCTGTTCTGCGGTTTTCTTCGTGCTGTTTTTCGTCGCACTTCGCGCCGTTTTTGCACTTATTGATGAGCTCTTTTTCTCCGTAACCCTTGGCAACAATACGCTTGCTATCGATGCCTTTCGACACAATGTAAAGAGCTGCACTGTTAGCGCGGTCATCGGAAAGTTTCAAGTTAAAGTTGTCGTTGCCGCGTGAGTCGGTATGCGAACGCAACTCAATGCGCATGTTCGGATACTTGTTCAGTATCACAACAATCTTGTCCAATTCCAACGCTGCATCCGGACGAATGTCGAACTTCTTGTAATCGTAATAGATGTTGTCGATTTCGATGACATCATTCTTACAAAGAAGCGGAATATCCATCGTGATGTTTTTAGTGCCAACGATTCCCTTCGTGTTGAACGCTTCTATAGGTTCACCGCAATCGGTCTTTTTCGTTCTTACTTCATAGTCGCAATCAATATCGAGTTTTTCGAATCGATACTTACCTGCTGCATCGGTTGTTGCAGTTTTGGTTTCACCTGATTTCTTATTTATCAAGCTTACGGTCAATCCTGCCGCTCCGGTTTTGTCATCGGCGTTAAATACTCGGCCTTCCACATTCGCAATGCTATCCGGAATGCGTTTCATTTTCACAGTAGCGGATGCGCTGCCTGAGCTGGCTGCAAGTTGCGAACTACTTAGCGTGGTGGTGGCG
>JBKCGW010000213.1:0-13746 GCA_046303175.1 Flavobacteriales bacterium | reverse complement strand
AACGACGGTATCGTACTGCTGAAATAGCTCGTCAAGTTTCGCTAACGCTTCTCGCTCGTAGCGACCGGCACTATAGTCGTCGTGTATCGATGCAGAGGCGATAAAGTGATGCTTGACTGCACTAAGCTCCTCGAGCGAAGGACGCGCCGCGCCAATGTTGAGTTCTTGAAAAATCTGACGAGAATCGGCTGAAATAATCTCAGTACCCAGTGATTGCGCCATTTGAATGGCATAGGCCGTTTTTCCAACCGCCGTAGGCCCCACTATTACAATCAGCTTTTTCATGGGTTGCTGCTATTCTTTTATGTCGATAAACATTTGGAAATTTATCTCTAATCCCCCACGGCTGAAGCCGTGGGCTATATTCTGAAGCCGTGGGCTATATTCTGAAGCCGCGTGCTACATTGTGTACTCAGGGGCGATAGTCTATAGCCTAGCGCTATTAACAGAATCGGCAGGGTATAATTAGATATTAGGTGTCATAAGTCCCTTTCCAAGGATTAACTTAACTCCCTTCGCCCTTCGCCACTTCAGCATCACGCATCCACCAATCCTCTACCAATCTTCTTGATCTTCCCATCAGCCTGCAACTTGGCAAACAACGTCTCAAGCAATCCGTTGATGAACACATTGCTCTTGGGTGTGCTATAGTAGTTGGCCAATTCGATGTATTCGTTCATGGTCACTTTCAACGGTATCGACTCGAATGTTTGCGCTTCGGCCAAAGCCATCTTCAAAATCACCATGTCCATTGTGGCAATACGATCGGCCTCCCAATTGGGGGCATTCTCGGCAATCATCTTTTCGCTGTCCGCACCGAGTGCCAATGTGCGACGGAACAATTGCTTGGTATATTCCTCTTCATCATCATCAGCCTTCCAAAGAGGCATCAACTCCACATCGTTGTCGTTTTCCTTTACTGTCTTCAGTGTCTTGAGTGCCATGCTCGATGCCAAATCAAGATCATCGTTCCAGAAAATACCAATCTCCTCCAGCCAATCGTGCATGTGCTCGAAGTTGATGAGCTCGCGGCGCAAAAAGCGAAGCAGGAAATCTCTGTCATGCTCAAAACCGCGTTCCTTGCTGGCCATATATTCTTTGTAGTCTTCCGACTCAATGAGCGACTTGAACATTGCACGCAACAAATCGTCATTGTCGCGCCAGCGAATATGAATTTCCTTTGATACTTTATCGAGTACCTTGCTATTGGCCAGAATACGCACCAAGTTATTGGTCACGAACTTGGTATTCGGATGCAAATCTTCTTGTGCCGGTAGTTTCTTATTTAATCCTGCTTCAATTTTCTCGATAGCCTTGGCCTGCATTTCACCGGGCAAAAGCAACAGAGCTATGTAAAGATCCCTGAATCGATTAAAACTCTCGAACAGGATTTTCTCATATTTGACCACATCGGGCTTGTCTTCGCTGTAATAAGCGAAGATTATTTGCATGGTCTTGATTCGAATTTGACGGCGGTTGAGCATGGGTAGTTTGTCAGTTAAGTATTGAATTACATCGTTGCTTTCAACTTGGCAATAGACGCTATGCGCGCTTCAGCCAGCTGATTTGCAGCGAGGTAAGTTGGGATTGAATTCGTTTTTGAAATATTGAAAATATTGAGGGCTGTTTGATAGATTCCCTCTGCTTGCGCTAGAGCAGCATTGCGGTTGTAGCCTACAATTTCCCAATAGCAGTTGATGATACCACCGGCGTTTACTAGGTAATCGGGTGCATACAAAATGCCGCGATTCAACACTTCCACGCCATGCACTTTCTCGTCTTTCAATTGATTGTTGGCGGCACCACATACAATGCTACACTTCAATCGCTCGAGGGTATCGTCGTTGATAGTGGCTCCCAATGCACAAGGACTGTATATATCCATGGGCAGGTCATAAATATCTTTTGGATCGACTGCTTTCACTCCGTGCTTTTTAACCACGGCGTTTACTCGGTCTTCGTAGATGTCGCAAATGGTAACATCGGCCCCTTCTTTCACCAGGTGCTCCACGAGGTATTCACCCACGTGACCAACACCTTGTACCACCACTTTCTTGCCGCTTAATGAGTCATTGCCTGAAAGCTCCTTTTGGCTGGCCTTCATGCCCATGTAAACACCATATGCGGTTACCGGACTTGGGTCGCCGCTGCCACCCAGGTATTCGGGCAAGCCTACCACGTGTTTGGTTTCGAGACGCACATACTCCATATCGCGGGTCGAAATCCCAACGTCCTCAGCTGTGATATACTTACCGCCACAACTATTCACGAACTTACCAAAGCGACGCATCAAGGCTTCGCTCTTCTGCTTGCGCGCATCACCAATAATGACTGCTTTTCCGCCGCCAATGTTCAATCCGGCGAGGGCGTTCTTGTATGTCATGCCGCGCGACAGACGAAGAGCGTCTGTGAGCGCTTCTTCTTCCGTACCATAGGCCCACATGCGTGTGCCCCCTACAGCAGGGCCGAGGGTTGTGTTGTGAATGGCAATGATTGAACGGAGTCCTGTTTCATTGTCCTGGCAGAATACAACTTGTTCGTGATTGAAGGTCGACATACGACCGGTGACTGAGGCTTCAGTGACGTTTACTGCAGCCTTTTCCATGGTTTCCATCAATAGGTGGTTTTCGAATGATTGCCGGTCGCAAAACGTTTTTGCGAGGCTTTCAATGGGTTTCTGTTTCCTTGTTTATTGCAAAATCTCGTCAATAGCCAATGCCAAACGGCGGTCACGATCGGTGATGATATCGCCGGCATCGTGCGTACTCAATTCTACACGTACATAATTGTATACGTTGAACCAAGCGGGATGGTGTCCCATCTTTTCGCTGATAAAGGCTACACGTGTCATGAAAGTAAACGCTTCCTGAAAGTCTTTGAAGCGGAATTCACGCACCAGTTTGTTATCGGTTTCCTTCCACATAGGGCAGTGGTTATTATCTGTTGGCAAATATAGCCTTTTGTGGCATTTTCCAAGCCGATTAATCGAAGCTATTTGCGCTCTTCCTTCAGCATTTCGACTCGTATTCTGCTCAAGGCTTCCGGGGTAATGCCAAGATAAGAAGCTATCAATCGCTGAGATACACGTTGCTGAAGGCTTGGATAGGTCGCTACGAATTCGATATATCGCTCTTTGGCTGAGGAACTCATCAGCATCAACACGCGCTTCTGAAGCACCCCGATGCGACGCAATAAGCGGGTAAGTTCTATTCGAGCAAAATCAGGATGACTTCCCATGTGCGTATTGATAAGCTCCTCAAAAAGAACCGAAGGAATAATTTCAATTTCCGAATCTTCCAGCGCATCCACAAATAAAACAGCGGGCATTTGAGCAGCTGTTGATTGGATATCACTGATAATCCATCCCTCGGGACCAAACATGTACACATGTTCCTTCCCCTTCTCATCAATGGAGTAACTGCGTAAAAGTCCTTTTCGAACGAAGAAAGCGTGCTTCTGCTCGTCGCCCTTTTGCTGAAGCATTTGCCCCTTTCGAATGGTCTGAACCTTCACCTGCCCAAGCAGTTTGTCCAACTCGCTTGAAACCGCTGTTGAATTTCCTTTGAAATAGTGGGCAAAATCGTTCATGGTAGCTATGTAGGACAAAAATAAATGAATGCAATTTGCAATTGCGCAGAATCATATCAGCGGCCAAACCACCCCCTATCTCCTCGCTTGATCCAGTAAAACCAGTCCCAATAACTCAAGTGATGACTTCGAATAAATCCTTTGCGCGCGCCCTTGGGGATAAACAACCGACCTCCTTTGCCGGGTGCCAATTGATCAATTCCCACAACAGCACATTGCGGAGCAATTCCATCTTGCCTGCAGGTAACGTCGGCTCCCTTCTCAAAACGGTCACTACCATATTGCCATACCTCTTCGAAACGGTTCCAGTCATACCCCATCAAGCCCGGTCCCTCGGGCGCCAAAATGAGTATTTTACCCAACACCACCGATGACTCAATTGCCTTTATAAAGCCCAAGGCATAGGCATACCCCATACTATGGCATACAATATCCACCGTATCGCCCGAGGCTATTCGCTGTAAAAATCGTTGCCCACACAACGCGCCGTTGTCGACACGTTGCTGAAAACCTTCCGGATTTGGTTCGTCGTTGAAACCCCAATTACTGCGACCTATCCATCCGAAACGGGTAACCAACCACGACCGGTAACTCCTGCCAAGGGTGCGATGCGCAGAGGTGGCAACGGGATGATGCCCGTCGATGTAGAAGGCACCGGCCGGATTGAAACGCGCTATGAGCGTGTCGTCCATATCAAACCAATACCCCGCAGGCGACATTCCGCCGGCAGGCGAAATTGTGTAAACCTCGTTCGAAGTAGTCATGGTATCGAGGTGCATACCCCGATAACCATTGGAGAAAACCAAATAACGGTTTTGTGCAGAGAATGAAAGACTCAGCAAACAGAAAAATGCAATGAAAAAATGGTTAGTCTTCATAGTGATAAAAAATTCCTTCAGCAAAGCCTGTCCAGAGGCAGGCTCGCTGACCTGAAACCTTTAACCCATTATTTACCCAAGTATTGCATGTGTGAATCATACTGTACGTTCCATGTGCATCGTAGTAGCGATCGTGAGAGAAATTGACGCCCTGTTTTTGCGGATGTAAAAGAACGCGCTTGCCCGTTTCATCGGCAATAAGTGTATTGCTTATATAGGCGCATAGACGCATGTATTGATTGCGCGATAGCAAGAGTTTCACTATCGGACGATCGGTGGGGACTTCATAATAGTAGGACGCATGAATGCCCGCAGTTCCCATTCCGGTGGCCGCAGCGACAGCTGTTCTCACTGTGAGATCTCCCCAAGTTGGAGTATTCAGATAAAAGTCTTTGTCGCCCCAACCGATAGCAAGCCAGGAAAGCGACGTGTCGGGGTTGGCATTATTGGAATACGGAAAGTCATCACTCCAATCGTGAACATCGGTATGCACCTGCACCAGAAAATCAGTATGAGGCCCAGACTTGAGGAGATACACCGGATAATTTTCTTCTTGCGAAATGAATTCCTCACCCCCTACCGGTATCAGTGCGCTGATGGTAGCAAATAGCCCATAGCACAACAACCCGAATACAAACACCATGAGCACCCATCGCAGTGCATACAACAACCCGATTGCAAATCGTAATGAGGAATGGCGGGATGGGTTGGACATGAGGTTGGTTTGAATTGCAGTGGAAAGTTACTACACAAGCTAAAATTAGCAAGTGCGAATTACCGAATCTTCTTACAAGTTGCGATGTTCATTCATAAGAATGAAAATCAAAAAGGGAAGAGAATGAGAATAGCAGCTATGACAACCCCCTCTTTATTTTCTAGTAACAACCTCCTCCAAATCGGCTATGTTTCGAGCTAGATCCGTTTGAATAATCTCCCACAGCACCTCATCGTCTACATCAAAAAACTCGTGCACGATGAAATTACGCAGGGCCAACATGTGGTTCCAGGGTAGCTGCTTGTGCTTGCGTTGAAAGCTGAAGGGAATGTGCTTCACGCTTTCACCCATAATTTCAAAGTTGCGTATGACAGCGTCCTTCACGAGGTGAGCCTGTGTGAAGTGCTCGTAGGAACTAAAGTCGGCCGGGTAGGCGCGAATCTTCTTCATGGCCATCAGCATGGCATCCAGAAAAAAATCGTATCGCACAGAAGTTCCGTTCATACAAATTGAATGGCCGACATGATTTCCTCTTTCAATGCGGGTTTTATACCACGCGGTGTGATGATGTCTATATGAAGCTCCAGTTTCTGCTCCAGGTATTCTTTCAACTCAAACAGTTTCCAGCCTAATGGCTTCTCTAGCTCCACATACACATTGATGTCGCAAAGTCGGTTGTGATGATGGTCAATATAACAATCGAAACAACCCATGCGGGTAACTCCATAGCGTCGCTCCAAATCGTAGCGCATGCGTGTAAGTTGTTTCGGAATTCTGGGATCCATTCGGTTTACTTCACAATCGTCATTTCGTTCAACAGGTAGTCGGCATCAGCATACACATCGATCACCCACAACACATAGCGAATATCGACCATGACGTTGCGGCAGATTTCCGGGTTGTACATGATGTCGCTCATGGTGCTCTCCCACGAACGGTCGAAGTTGATTCCTGTGAGTTCGCCCTTCGCATTCAAAGCCGGCGAACCACTATTGCCACCCGTAGTATGGTTGCTTCCTGTGTAGCATACGTTCAGCTCACCATTCGATCCGTAATTGCCGTAGTTGCGAGTTTCAAGCAGCGACTTCAGCTTCGGACTAATAGCAAAGTCCGGATTGCCGGTATAGTATTTCTGCAAGATGCCGTCGGCTGTGGTGTGTGGTGTAGAATGTTCGCCATCGCGCGGATAGCTACCATCCACTTTACCATATGAAATGCGGAGCGTACTATTCGCATCGGCCCAGTAATTACCCGGAAACATCTTCATCATGCCTTCAGTGTATTTCTGCATCCAGAAATCGATTTGCTTGTTATAATCACCTACCTGCGGACGCAAACGCACATTGTAATCGGTCGTCAATGCATTCGCTGCAGCATAAAACGGGTCCGCTTTCAATTTCTTAATCATCCCCTTCCCCGGCTTGGAAAGCAGCTTAAAAAGAGCCGTGGAATCGCTGAACACAGACTTCATGTAATCCAGCGACACGCTTGCAGTTTCTTTGTTATCCAGAACACCTACTGTATTATATTTCACATCATGAAGTGGCTGCAATCGCTTGTAAATCGCCATCTCCGTCTCCAAATCAAAGTCCTTGTAAAAAGAGCGCGCACCTTGTTTTAGTTCTTCGATGGTTGAAGCCAATTTTCCTTGCGCCTGCAACGTATCGAAGTTCTCAATGAGGTCGTGAAAACGGTAACTGAAGTTGAACAACTCAGGACCGTAGTACATATACTCCACAAACAATTGAGCTTCGAAGTTGAGGTGGTTCACTTCGTTGTAAATGGACTTGAGTTTGGGTAATACCTCGGCGTACTGACTAAATTCCGGCTTTTGGCATTGAGCCGTGTACTGTTCTTCAAAGGCACGCTTTTGCTCAAGAGCGCGGAAGTTAGTAAGTCCTATTTGCTGGCCCTTCCATTTTTTCCATGCATTGGCAACATCGCTTTGCTTGGCAGCATACTTAATGCGAATCTCATCACTAGCGCGCATGCGTCCTTCCAATACTGCAATGGTTTGATCGCGCATGTCGATGCGCATAGGATTGAGTTGGTTGGTAATGAAATCGACCGCATAACTCGTAAGCAAATGCTCGGTGCGACCCGGGAAACCATAGACCATACTGAAATCGCCTTCCTTCACTCCCGCGATGTTGATGGGTAAGTGATGCGCCGGATGGTAAGGCACGTTTTTATCGCTGTACTTCGCAGGTTCGTTGTTGGCATCGGCATAGATGCGAAACACGCTGAAATCGCCGGTATGGCGAGGCCACACCCAGTTATCGGTGTCACCTCCAAACTTCCCGATTTCGCTCGGAGGTGCGCCCACCAAACGAACGTCGTTGTAGGACTTGGTGAGTATGGCCAAGTATTGATTGCCATAGTTGAACGCCTTCAGTTGCAGGCCCAAAAGCGGATTCTCTTTCTTATATTTCTCTTCAAGTGCCTTTTTGTTTTTCAGCAGCAGTGCATCCACCTCGGCCGGAGTCATAGTGCCGGTGATGCCCTTACGCATGGCTTCGGTTACATCGTCCATGCGCACCACGAACACAACACTCAGACCATCGCAACGGAGCTCCTCTGCTCTGCTCTTGGCCCAGAAGCCATCGCGCAAGTAGTCGTTTTTCAATGATGAGTGATATTGAATATAATCGAATCCGCAGTGATGGTTGGTAAAGAGCAGACCATCGTTGCTCACGATTTCGCCTGTGCAACCTCCGCCAAAAAGCACGATGGCATCCTTGAGGCTGGAGCCATTGGCATCGTAAAGATCCTCGGCTGTGAGCTGCAAGCCCTGTGATTGCATGTCGCTATACACCACATTGAGCAGCGACGGAATCCACATGCCCTCTTTCGCAAACACCGTTTGCACTATCAGCAGCAACGCTGCCATAAATTTCACTTTCATCGTTAAGCAATTTGGGCGGCAATTTAGCGATGGAGAGAGATTCAACGGCAAGAACCGGTGTATGTGAACTAGACCCGCAAGGGCTTCATAACAGTAAACCTGGCGAATTGAACATAATCAGAAGAAAAGCCCACCGCTTCAGCGGTGGGACAACGAAACTGTCTGTGCAGCTCCAAAAACAAAAAGCCCCGGTCAGTGACCGGGGCTTTTCAATTATCTAAGAATACAAGATTACTTGCTTTCTTCTGTGTTGTCGCCTTCCATCTTTTCTTTCAGGTTGGCAAGCACACTCAAGTCGCCCAATGTAGACTTCTCTACCTGTGCATTCACAGCCTTCACAGCATTTGAATCTGTTCCTTCCTGCTTCTTCGGACGTGGAGCGGCCTTCTTAGCTGCCTCAGGGCTGCCTGGCTCATCTTCCTTCCAAGTACCGGTGTGGCTCACTGAAATCTTACGCTGGTTCTTGTTGAACTCAACGATTACGAAATCGAGCACATCGTCCATCTTCGCATTCGAACCATCTTCCTTCTTGAGGTTCTTGTTCATGCAGAAGCCTTCCAAACCATAGGGCAATGCCACGATAGCGTGTGAACCTTCCTTACGAACGATCGTTCCCTGGTGCTTCGAACCTTCTACGAATACAGTTTCGAATACATCCCATGGGTTCTCCTCAATTTGCTTGTGACCGAGGCTGATGCGACGGTTGTCTTTATCGAGCTCAAGAACTACCACTTCGAGTTCATCACCAATGTGACAGAATTCGCTTGGGTGCTTGATTTTCTTGCTCCATGAAAGATCGCTGATGTGGATGAGACCGTCAATGCCTTCAGCCAATTCGCAGAATACACCGAAGTTGGTGAATGCGCGAACTTTCGCTTTGTGCTTGCTGGTAACCGGGAAGCGTGATTCGATGTTTTCCCATGGATCTTGTGTGAGTTGCTTCATACCCAAAGACAGCTTGCGCTCTTCCTTGTCTACGCTCAAAATCACACACTCTACCTCTTGACCAACCTTGAGGAAGTCCTGAGCTGAACGCAAGTGCGTGCTCCATGACATTTCGCTCACGTGAATCAAGCCTTCTACACCTGCCGCTACTTCGACAAATGCACCGTAATCGGCCAAAACAACTACTTTTCCTTTTACTTTCTGACCTACTTCCATAGAGCCTTCGATAGCATCCCATGGGTGAGCAGTAAGCTGCTTCATACCCAACGCAATGCGCTTCTTATCATCATCGAAGTCGAGGATAACCACGTTGATCTTCGAATCCAACTGCACGAGCTCTTCCGGATGTGTAACACGACCCCAAGAAAGGTCTGTGATATGGATCAATCCGTCTACGCCACCAAGGTCTACGAACACACCGTAAGAAGTGATGTTCTTCACGATACCCTCGAGTACCTGACCCTTCTCGAGGCCGCTCATGATGAGCTTCTTCTGCTCTTCGAGTTCGGCTTCTATCAACGCTTTGTGAGATACTACCACGTTCTTGAATTCGTTGTTGATTTTCACAACTTTCAATTCCATGATCTTACCTACATACTGATCGTAATCGCGGATTGGCTTCACGTCGATTTGTGAACCTGGCAAGAACGCCTCGATTCCAAATACGTCTACGATCAAACCACCCTTTGTGCGGCTCTTCACCTCACCCTTGATGATTTCACCGCTTTCCAACGCAGCGTTCACATTGCCCCATGCGCTAAATACGCGTGCGGTCTTGTGCGATACGTGGAGCTGACCATTTTTATCTTCTGTCTGTTCGATGAAAACAGGCACTACATCACCCGCCTTCAGGTCGGGGTTGTAGCGGAATTCACCTGCAGGCACAACGCCCTCAGACTTATAACCGATGTTTACTACAACTTCTTTTTTGTTAACGCTTACAACTGTTCCGTTTACAACTTCACGCTCGCGGATAACTGACAAGGTAGATTCGTACATCTTGTCGAGCTTCTTGCGCTCATCGTTGTTGTAACCGCCGGCTGCTTCATAAGCATCCCAGTTAAACTCGCCCTTTTCATTCAGGTACATTTGCTCATCCGCAGTGCTGAAGATTTCAAGCGGCTCTTCCGCTCCACCTTCTTCTTCTGGGGTTGATTCTGCTGATGTTCCTGCGTTTTCAGCAGCTGCCTCATTGACAACATTGAGGTCTTTTTCTTCGGCTTCTTCAGCCTTAACTCGTTTCGATTCAGCCATGGTGGCTTTGTTTTAATTGTATTCTGTTTCCCAATAAAAGCGGGGCATTCAACAAAACAGAAGGGGTTTTACTTGTTATTTTACACAGCCGGAATGCTACTGCCATGCACCCTGCCTTGCGGCAAACGGGGCGCGAATATACGCAGGAATGGTTGATTATCAAAATAAAAGGGCGAGGGGCGAATGACAAATGGCGAGTGGCGAGTGAAGCGAGGAGAATGGAGAATGGAGAATGATTGGAGATGTTATAAAACAAAAAGGCCGGATTTGAGATTCAAATCCGGCCTTTCAATTCGTCATTCGCCACTCGCCATTCGCCACTAACCAAGGTAAGACTTCAAAATCTTACTGCGGCTGGTATGCTTGAGACGGCGTATAGCCTTTTCTTTAATCTGACGCACGCGCTCACGGGTGAGGTCGAAACGTTCTCCAATTTCTTCGAGGGTTAGCGGATGCTCTCCGTTCAATCCGAAGTACAAACGCACCACATCCGCCTCGCGGCTAGTGAGAGTGCGCAGTGAGCGTTCGATTTCCTTACGCAACGACTCATGCAACACATCGGTATCCGGTGACGGAGTATCGTTGGTTTGCAACACGTCGTACATAGTACTGCTGCTATCATCACCGTCCTTCAATGGAGCGTCCATGGATACGTGACGACCGCTATTGCGCATGGATTGCTTTACCTCGTCGAGGGTCATTTCCAACACCTCAGCCAATTCAGCCGGTGTGGGTGGGCGCTCGAACTCCTGCTCCAACTTGGCAAAAGCCTTATTGATCTTGTTGATTGAACCAATCTTGTTCAAAGGCAGGCGAACAATACGCGATTGTTCTGCCAACGCCTGAAGAATAGACTGACGAATCCACCATACGGCGTAGGAAATGAATTTGAAACCACGGGTTTCATCAAATCGCTGAGCAGCTTTGATAAGACCTAGGTTACCCTCATTAATCAAGTCGGGCAAACTCAATCCCTGATTCTGGTACTGCTTGGATACAGATACCACGAATCGAAGGTTGGCCTTGGTAAGCTTTTCCAACGCAACCTGGTCGCCGGCCTTAATACGCTTGGCCAACTCCACTTCTTCTTCTGCAGTAATAAGGTCTACGCGACCAATTTCCTGCAGATACTTATCCAACGAAGCGGTTTCCCGGTTCGTTACCTGTTTGGTGATTTTTAACTGCCTCATGTATTGTTTTCAATTGTTGGGGTCATCCCCGTTTAAGCTAATCTCAAGTAAGCAATCAATGCAAGTATAGGCAAATTACCTATATCTGCTCTCTTAGTTTGCTTGTGCCTCAGGCTTTGGCAACAACACCTTGCGCGACAACTTGTATTTACCGTTCTTCGGGTCTTTACCTATAACCTGAACCTTTACCTTGTCGCCTTCCTTCAACACATCGCGAACATTCTCAATGCGGTGCCAATCGATTTCTGATACGTGCAACAATGCATCTTGTTTCGGCAATATTTCCACGAACGCTCCGAAGGCCTGTATATTCTTCACAACACCTTCATAAATTTCCCCAACCTCAATTTGTGGTGGGAAAACAATGCTGCGAACACGCTTCAAAGCTGCGTCCAAGTTCTCCTTATTGGCAGAAGCAATCTCAACGATTCCTTTGTTGTCAACCTCGGAAATAGTAATAACCGTGCTGGTTTTCTTTTGAATCTCTTGAATAATCTTACCGCCGGGGCCGATTACCGCACCAATAGTGTCGCTTGGAATCTCCAAACTAACAATACGTGGTGCATGTGGCTTATAATCATCAGCAGGCTTATCCATGGTCTTCATCATCTCGCCCAAAATGTGCAAGCGACCCTGACGAGCTTGTTCCAAGGCGTTCTTCACCATGTCCATGCTCAATCCCTTGATCTTGATGTCCATCTGACAAGCAGTAATACCCTTTGAAGTACCGGTTACTTTGAAGTCCATATCTCCCAAGTGGTCCTCATCGCCGAGGATGTCGGAAAGAATCTGATACTTTGAGTTGTCTTCGTTGGTAATCAATCCCATCGCAATACCGGAAACCGGTGCAGTGATTTGAACACCACCGTCCATCAGTGCGAGGGTTCCGGCGCAAACCGTTGCCATCGAAGAAGAACCGTTCGACTCCAGGATATCCGACACGATACGAATAGCGTATGGACACACATCTTGCGCCGGGATTACCGGCTTCAATGCGCGAAGAGCGAGGTTACCATGACCGATTTCACGGCGGCTTGTTGCACGAATAGGACGTGCCTCACCTGTGCTGTATGGTGGGAAGTTGTAGTGCAACAAGAAGCGATCTTCACGTGGCATTACAGCGCTGTCAATCATTTGCTGATCGAGCTTCGTTCCCAAAGTAAGTGTTGTCAACGATTGAGTTTCACCACGGGTGAAAACGCTTGAACCGTGAGCACCGGGCAAATACCCTACTTCGCTCCAAATTGGGCGGATTTGGGTAGTGCTACGACCATCCAAACGAATGCCTTCATTGAGGATCATGTTGCGCATGGCGTCCTTCAAGCAATCGTGGTGATATTTATTGATTAGGAAGCGATTAGCTTCTTTGAACTCATCTGTAAGTTGAGCTTCGAATTCGTCTTGAATAGCATGAAACGCATCTGAACGAGTGTTCTTATCAGAAGGCGTTTTGGCAGTTGTGTAGTACTTCTCGTAGCAAGCATCCCACACGCGCTTCTTCAACTCCTCATCCTTAGGCTCGTGATCATATGAGCGCTTTGGATTGGCCTTACCAACTTTAGAAGCCATTTCCTGTTGAGCGCGGCACTGTGCCTTGATGGCTTCGTGAGCAACTTCCAGAGCTTGGATCATCTCTGCTTCAGAAACTTCCTTCATCTCTCCTTCTACCATTACAATGCTGTCGAGGCTACCGGCTACCATCAATTCAAGGTCAGCTGTTGCCAATTGAGCCCAGGTAGGATTAACGACAATCTGACCATTGATGCGCGCAACGCGAACTTCAGAAATCGGACCGTTGAAAGGGATATCAGAAACTGCAAGTGCAGCAGAAGCTGCCAAACCCGCAAGGCTGTCCGACATATTTTCCTTATCGGCAGAAATCAAGTTCACAACGACTTGAACATCGGCGTGAAAATCATCGGGGAACATCGGGCGCAATGCGCGGTCGATGAGGCGGGCAACGAGAATCTCATCGTCATACGGACGAGCCTCTCGCTTGAAGTAACCACCGGGAAAACGTCCGGCAGCTGCATATTTTTCACGATATTCCACCGTCAACGGCAGAAAATCGACACCATCTTTTGCTTGTGAGCTGGCTACTACAGCAGCCAACAACATTGTATCACCTTGTCTTACCACAACAGAACCGTGTGCCTGTTTAGCAAGTTTGCCGGTTTCAATCGTCACCGGACGACCATCTCCCAAGTCTATGGTTTGGGTTACCAATTCGTAGTTCATTTCTTCTTTTTTCGGATAAAAAACGTCGGTTAA
>JBKCGW010000212.1:0-1900 GCA_046303175.1 Flavobacteriales bacterium | reverse complement strand
AGGTTTGATCAACCACAAGATCGTGGTCAAGGTCAACCCCAGGGTCCACCTCAACAACCACAGCACCAGCATCAGCAACAACAGAATCAACCCCATGCAAACCAAGGTCAGCACGGCCAACAGGGTCAACATGGGAATCAGCAGCAGCATTCCCATGTATTCCGCCCCGATAAAGCCAAGCGCGGTCAGGCGGATGAGCACGGCTACAACTTCGACGGCATTGTGCTGGCTGAAGGAGTATTGGAAATCATGCCGGATGGTTTTGGTTTCATGCGTTCATCCGACTTCAACTACTTGAACTCTCCCGATGACGTGTATGTGTCTCAACAACAAATAAAACTCTACGGATTGCTTACGGGCGACACCATCGAAGGCGCGATACGTCCGCCGCGCGAAGGTGAAAAGTACTTCCCGCTTATCCGTGTAGATAGAATTAATGGTCGCGACCCCAACTTTGTGCGCGACCGTGTGCCATTCAAGTTCTTGACCCCTCTCTTCCCGTATGAGCGATTCCATATCGCCGACAACAACTCAAACACCTCTATGCGCATCATGGATTTGTTTGCACCGATAGGAAAGGGGCAACGAGGAATGTTGGTTTCGCAACCTAAAACCGGTAAAACAACCTTGTTGAAGGACATAGCCAACGCGATTGCGAAGAATCACCCCGAGACGTACCTCATTGTATTGCTCATCGATGAGCGCCCGGAGGAAGTTACCGATATGAAGCGCAGCGTAAAGGCCGAGGTTATTGCCTCCACCTTCGATGAGCCGGCGGAACGTCACGTGAAGATTGCCAACATCGTTCTCGAAAAGGCCAAGCGTATGGTGGAATGCGGACACGATGTGTGCATTCTCCTTGATTCCATTACCCGTTTGGCGCGTGCCTACAACACGGTATCTCCTTCAAGTGGTAAGGTACTTTCGGGTGGTGTGGAAGCCAATGCACTGGAAAAGCCAAAGCGTTTCTTCGGAGCTGCGCGTAAGATTGAAAACGGAGGATCGTTGTCCATCATCGCAACCGCATTGGTCGACACCGGTTCGAAGATGGATGAAGTAATCTTCGAAGAATTCAAAGGAACGGGTAACATGGAATTGCAGTTGGAGCGTAAGATTTCGAACCGACGCATATTCCCTGCGATTGATATTCTCTCATCGGGTACGCGTAAGGAAGACTTGCTGCACGACCGCGATGTGTTGCAGCGTATGTGGATCCTTCGTCGTCACCTGGCCGATATGAACCCGGTGGAAGCAATGGAATTCGTGAAGGACCGTATCGAGAAGACCAAGAACAACGAGGAGTTCCTCGTAAGCATGAACTCGTAAGGCCATGTGGATTTCGCGATTGCCCTGGATATTGCCATTCGTGTGGCTGGCCGTTCGCTGGACAACCGGAATGCAGCTCGATGTTGAGTCGGCGCAAAATACCGGTGTCTTATTGAACATGCTGTTTATCCTTTTGCTGGTGTTTTTGGGAATCCATATTCATTACCGCGACAAGCAAAAACCACCCACAGGCTTTCTGGAGGACATGAAAGCCTGCGTTAAGCCTGCGCTTATTTATGCCTTATTATCAATTGTTTGTATTGGGGTTTACTACACATGGTTGAGTGATGATATCCAGGAACTGCGAACGGCTTACATCACCACTTTTGATCAGGGAATTCAAGACGAAAACAACCTCAATGGTTTTTTAGCGCAGCATCCCGAATTGAAAGGGAAGAGCAAGGAAGAACTCATGGCGATGAACCGAGAAAACGTAGAGCGAAATGTATCGGTCCAAACGCGCATCATGGGTGGTTCACTGGCGCTTACGTTTGTTGCGGTGGCTTATAGCGTGCTAGCAGTATTTTTTTGGCGAACCTTTGTTAGAAAATGGTGAGGCAATATTTTCAAAGAA
>JBKCGW010000211.1:0-7314 GCA_046303175.1 Flavobacteriales bacterium | reverse complement strand
GGATGTTGATCGCTTTCGTTCCCTACTGCTTAGGTGTCATCAACGGTCCTGCTATACTTTCGATCATTACAGAATCGGTTGCTTCCATCGCACAAGGTGAATTGCAGGGTATCATTACGAGCGTTCAAAGCATCACCTCTATTGTTGGTCCGTTGCTGATGGCCGGCATCTTCAGTCACTTTACGACCCCCGGCAATTTCTACTTTCCCGGTGCGGCATTCATCACCGCTGCATTTCTGATATTAATTGCACTGTTGATTGCATGGCTTACCGTGCGCTCCAAAAAACAAATTGGCTCATGATGCAAAAAGCTCTTTTCCTTGATCGCGATGGAGTTATCAATCACGATCCCGGCGATTATACCATGTCGATCGAGGAGTTTGTCATACTTCCCACCGTGGTTGAAGCGCTGGTGCTTGCCAAGAAAAAGGGATACTCGATTTTCGTAATTACCAATCAAGGCGGCATTGCGAAAGGACTTTACACCCACGAAACGGTTGCTGCCATTCACGAAAAGCTGCAACGTACTTGTCAAGAATCGGGTGTTGAAATCAATCGCATCTTCTATTCGCCACATCACCCCGAATACGGAAATTCACTTTCGAGAAAGCCTGAGCGTCTTTTAATGGAACGTGCGTTGGCCCGGTATGATTTAGATGCCTCGAAAAGTGTGATGATTGGCGATCGCGAACGCGACGTACAATGTGCAGAACAGGTAGGAGTTCGAGGTATTTTGATGCCCACCAACGGTGACTTATTGGAGGTCGTTAGCACTCTCGATTAATACACATGCCATGAGCTACGTATTTCACCAAGGCCAATTTTTAAGCGATACCGATACACGGATAACGAAAGACAACCGTGCTTTTCGATTCGCTGATGGCTTCTTTGAAAGCATGCGCATCGTGAATGGGAATGCCCTCTTCTTGGAAAATCATTTTGCGCGCATCAAGGATACTGCGGCAGTACTAAAAATAAAACCCGCCGAAGACTTTTCGCTCGAGCTCTTGCGATCACAGGTGCAAGAGCTACTCACCCGAAATGGGATTGACCAAGGCGGTCGCATGCGTATAACGTTTTACCGCAAATCGACCGGATTCTATTTGCCGAAACAGGATGAACTCACCTACTTCATTGAGGCAGAAGCACTACCCGATAATGAGTTTGTGATGAATCCGACAGGAAGAATGGTCGACATATTCATGGATTTCAAAAAGGAAATCAACAAGCTTTCTGTTTTCAAAACGCTCAATTGTCAGCTCTACGTTCAAGCAGCCATTCATGCGCGCGACAAAGGACTGGATGAGGCTCTCATACAGAACAACAAGTTGTCCATCATCGAATCGAATTCCAGCAACTTGTTTATTGTTTCCAATGGTGTGCTCTACACACCCACACTCGAAGATGGCCCCGTTGCGGGTACCATGCGCATGAACATCATCAACCTGGCGCTGGAGAATAGATAAAGGTATATGAGTGCACATTGAACCCGCACAACTTATTGGCTGCCGATGAGATGTTTCTAACCAATGCCGTTCGTGGAATTGAATGGGTGGCTGGCTACCGCACCAAAAGATATTTCAATGACATGTCGAAACGCCTCATCACCATGCTCAATGAAAGCGCCGTGAAATACGGTCAACCTTCTTCAGAGGCCTAAGCAGCATTAACTTTTCCTTAGCTAGATTTCAATTTTCTTATTAAAGCGAATAGAGGTTTTTCACCTAATTTGCCCCCGATAAATCAAATTAGATTATGAAATCAAATGGAATGCTGCTGAGCATATGGACCCTTGTCTTGACTTCTTTACTTTTTGTTGCTTGCAATGATGAAGAGGAAGATGATATCGAGACTCCCATCGTATGTGGCTTACCAAATGGCTCACTAAAATGGACAATCGATGGCACTGAGCGTTGCGCCAATGCCTCCCTGTTTGGGGATTATGGTATGTTCCTCACTGTTAATGGTATTACAACGCAAGGACAAACCCTTACCATGGAACTGGATAGTTTGTCGGTTGGAACGCATGAATTATCTGCCGATGAAAATTACATGCTATACACCGACAACTTTGCGGTGGTGTGGGAGGCAACCAATGAGCAACCCGGAACTATAACTATTACCGGACATAACGAAACAACGAATCAGCTGAATGCTACGTTTCAAATAAACCTAGTTAATCCGCTGAATGGCCAGATTAAGTCAATCTCAAACGGACAATTGAACATTAAATACACAGAATAATCACTCCACTTTTCTAAACTATGAAAGCATACTTTCCTTGGACAGCACGTATTGTCGTTTCTATCCTATTTCTGGTTTCGGCAGTATCCAAAATGTTCCCCATTTGGATGTTCGAAAAGCAATTGGTCGACTTGGGTATTTGTGGTTGGTGCGAAGCGCCCTATTTCTCTCGATTGCTCATTGCTCTTGAGGCTGCAATAGGTATCGCCATCCTTCAGCGCCACTGGTTGAAGCGCTTCGTTATACCTGTAACAGCTTTATTGCTTGTTGCATTTTGCGCACACCTCTCCATTGAAATGGTGAAGCACGGTGCCATGAATGGCAACTGCGGGTGTTTTGGACAACTCATTCCGATGACACCGTTGGAAGCGTTTATCAAAAACGTACTAACGCTCGGATTACTGGTCTATATCTATCGCACAACAGAGGAATATGAGAAGGGACAAAACCGATTCATCGTTCCTATGTTCATCTATTCCGTTTCGGCATTTGCCATGTTTGCATTATTCCCTTTCTGCCCTTGCGAGCCGGAAACAACCGAGGAAGAATCAGCAACTGAAATCGTAATTGAAGAAACATCGGAAACAGCAGATACCACATCTACAGCGGCTGCACCCATTGATTCGTCAACGATTGTAGTTACATCGCCCATTCAAGCGAATAACATCGTTGAAGTACAGGAAGCACAACCTCCAATGAAAAAATCTCGCTTCTCCGAGTTCAAAACCATCGGTGGCAAGAAGGTCAACCTCGATGAGGGAAAGAAAATCGTTTGCTTCTTCGCTCCGGGGTGTGACCATTGCCGCGAAACAGCCAAAGAACTGAAGGCTCTTGCAGCCAAATTGAAATTGCCCGATACCTACATCATCTTCATGGATGAAGAATCCTTCCTGATTCCGGAGTTCATCAAAGAGACATCTTTCAATAAGCCCTATCAGGTAATTGATATCCCTAAATTCTGGACCGTTTTGGGAAGCAATGCCAGCACACCGGGAGTATTCTATTTGTGGAATGGCAACATCATCAAGTCATTTGAAGGAATTGAAGGAAATAAGTTCGATGCCGCAGCTTTGAAAACGGCCATCGAGCAGCCTTACACAGGCAAGTAAGCGTGAGCGAAGAACAAGGTTTAATACCGTTTGAGGTTCTCAATCGATACTTCGAAGAGAAACTGAGCAATACCGATTTGTATCGGGGCGGAAAGCACTCGTTCTTAAAAATATTTCAGCACGCACTGAGTTACGAGCGAAACAATGCGCATCGCCGTATCCTGCCTAATTATTTGCACCTGCCTCTTTGGGCTCATAGGTTGCTACTAACGGCCAAGGGATTGCGCAATAAACCCGTTCAACGACCTGCGCTGAAGGAGGTCGTGTGTATTGATCCCGCCCGCATTACCAAGGATGATTCAAACGGTTGGCACTCCATCTACATGGAACGCATAGCTGACTTGTTTGATGCTCATGTTGTAACGAAGATCAACCGAAAGAAAGAGGCTCGATTGAATTGCTCCTTTACGCTGGAAGACATTCCGCGCAGCTATTCCATACCCGACTCCATCGAGTTGAATATGCTCCGCGAAGTAAGCGAGGTTGCCGGTAAGACACGCAAAACAGCTCATTGGACAGACATTCAAAAGCAACACATCCTTTCGGCGTTGCACATTTTTTTCGATGACTTCCGATTCTATTATGCATTGTTTAAGCAGCAGCCGGTGAAGTCGGTCGTGTTTATCAGTCACTACCACAATGAGGGCTTACTCGCTGCGCTGGAGGTACTGAAGATTCGTAGTATTGAATTACAACACGGACTCATTTCAGGCAACGATTTGTATTACCAATACTCGTCCGTGTTTACAGATGGAGTCCGCAATGCTTTCTTCCCCAATCGTATCTGTGTGTATGGACCTTACTGGAAAGAAATACTGATGAAGGGGTGTGAATTTTCGGATGCGCAAGTTGTGGTGGGCGGCGATTATTTATGGAACGCTGCGCCAGAGGAAGTTCACGAACAATCGAGCAATAGCGTTCTCATTTGCGCTCAAAAGAATATGCATGCCGATTACGTTGCATACGCAAACCGAGCCGCCGCATGGATGAAAGCCCACCCCGAATGGAAGTGGATTATCAAGATGCATCCGCTCGAGAAAAACAAAGAGGCATATTACAATCTGCGTTCATTGGGTTTTGAAATCGTTGATCAGGAACGTCCTCTCTTATCACTGTTGCGAGAATCGAAGATTCAAATCAGCATCTACTCCACTACTTTCTTTGATGCGTTGGGTTGCGGAACAACCAATTATTCGATTCAGAACTACGGGCCATACAAAGACTACGCGGCTGAAATGATTGCTGAAGGTGTGGCTGCGGCGCTCTCTTTCGATGAAGATCCCATCGAGAAATTCATTCAGGCAAAAGATTCCATTCCACAGCGAAGCCGCGAAGAAGTGTACAGCTCGTTTGATGCAGTTGCTATGCGAAATGCAATTCTGTAAGAAATCGATTAGTTAAAACGAGGATTCACCACGTTATTGTAGATTGAACCAAAGCGATACGTTAATCCCACATAAGCATTCAACTCAAATCCGGTGAGAAGCTGTTGCTGCTGAAGCAATACTTCTTCCTGCGAAGCACCGTTCAAACGAATATTGACCTGGTCGCGCTGAATGCTATAACCCATCCAGGAGTTTACAGAAAGCCCTTTGAAGATTCTCACATCGAAATTGCACCAGAAGTACAAGTGATTCCGATCGAGGTCATTCAAAAAGCTGGCAACCTCTACACCCGACGATAACTGTCCCCAATCCTTCGTAAAGGAGGCAGCTACAGTTAACGACTGAGAAGGAATACGATCGGTGGTTTTGTTGAATATAGTCTCTTCCTGAAAGTCATAATACGTAAATCCGGCGCGGTAAACCATCGTAAGCGATTTGGTTTGTGCCTCGCGATAAGGAAAAACATTGTACTCAACTGCAGCTGCTACATTTTGAAACAAATCGTAGTTGCTGAAATCACTGCGCTCTGTAAATGCAAAAGCACCTGCAGACCAATGTTCATTGAGCGAATGAACATAGGTCACATTGGCGGATTGCGACCTAAGAATGTAAGTGTCTTTGAAGCCGTCATAATCGTATCGCTGCTCGCTATATCTCGCTCTTACATCAAATGAGATTTTATGCGTTTCTTTCACTTGTGACGCCGACAAGGAAGTATTGAAAAATCCGGATTGATATACTTTCTGCGCTCCTATATTACCGTTGGCACCGGCACGAAAAACCCAAGCGTTCCATGGATCTTGGTCCGGGTTACTGCCAATACCCTTGTCGAGGCTATCCTTTTCTGAATTACTGTCAATCGTGAGACAATCACCTGCGCTGCTGCATGCCGCATAACGCACCAATCCGAGTTTTACCTTTCGGCAGAGCTGCTCACGAATTTCATTATCTGTATTGATGGCATTGGTGGAAAACTTCATGGTATCGCGAAGTCCAGCCAACGAACGTTTGCCGGCAAATTGCAATTGAAATTCATCACCACCGCTTCCGGTTGGCAGACTGGTAATTGTCAAATCAACATCACTTACAAATTGATCTTGCACAAAGTCGGCCCATGTGATTTGTGTTCGAATAAACTCCTGGTAGCAATAGATGCAGTTGATGTATACATTCAGATTGGAGGACGAACTATCCGGAGCCTGTGCAATGGCAATCCCTGAATTGCACAACGCAATCAATGAAAACAAAACCAGTGAACGCAACATAACGTAAAGTGTAAGTTTGAAAATGAAACGGCTGCGGATAGAACATTATTGCTGAACCGGAGCAGGACGCTCTTTAAATACATACACTTCTTCATTTGCCCTCTTCATATAATAATTTTCACGGGCAAACTTCTCGAGTGAATACGTATTGGTTGTCAAATCATGAAGCGACTCGGCAGCTCTGGCATTGTCATCCTTCATTCGCTGAACCTCCGCTCTCAAATCGGCAACTTCGCGTCGCGATTGAAAGATATAGATTAAGTCAATTTCGTTGAAGAAAGTGAGCCACAATAGAAATATCACCGTTGACAAGGTGTACTTGTTTTTGACAAAACGCAAAATCCACTTCTTCATGATACAAAAGTGGGTGGTGTAATCGTTAAAATTCTGATGGACTACTATCGATTATGAACACCAAGAGGTGAAAAATCTAGCCTTCAAAACACAGCGACAGCACGAAGGTGCGAGTTCGCAGGGATGAAATAGGATCGGTGAATTGATTGCCTTCCTGAATGAGCACGTTCTTCATGCCAAAGCCGGTTTTCAATTCTATTCCGAATTTGAAATACGGTAGGAAAAAATCAAAGCCACCGCCTGCATCGATTGTCATGTCGGTCTTTTCGAGCTTCACTACAATTTTACCCGCAACGGCTTCATTCACGTCCTTCTGCGATTGCATATCGATGCCATAACTTCCACCAATCAATCCATATGCAGCAAAATTCCCCACGCGGTTCGTTCGCAACTTGAGCATGAGGGGGAACTGCAGCCACACCGATTCTGTGCGTTTTAAGTATGTGTCGACCTTGTTGCCATCCGTTAAGTAGGTATAGTTGAGTCCTCGATCTTGAAACGATAAACCGGGAACAAAGCGAAGATTCACATTCTTGATTGGATTGAATGAAGCCAGCAATGCCAGGTTGAATCCGGCCTGCGGGACGTTCTCAATGCCCAACAGCGAATCAGAGAAAGTAAAATCAGGTTTGTAATCGATGTAGAAAGAAGATGAATTGGCCGACAGCAAAAACCCAAAATGGTACATTCGGCTATCGAAATAGGGAATGTTCTCTCTTCCCTTCGCCTGGCCAACGCTTTTGGCTGAAAACACCAATATGCCTGCCGCGAATAGTATGATGGTGCGCATGTTCATGGATGCCGCAAGTAACGATGTTCTTTGAAAATATTGCCTCACCATTTTCTAACAAAGGTTCGCCAAAAAAATACTGCTAGCACGCTATAAGCCACCGCAACAAACGTAAGCGCCAGTGAACCACCCATGATGCGCGTTTGGACCGATACATTTCGCTCTAC
>JBKCGW010000210.1:0-1612 GCA_046303175.1 Flavobacteriales bacterium | reverse complement strand
GCAAAAGGCAGTGGCTCACGGCGAAGTATCAGCCGATATGCATGAGCACATGGGCGACATACTATTTCACCTCGGTAGAGTCGACGAGGCGGTGAATGAATGGAAACAGGCCGTTGCAAAGCCGAATCCAACCCTCAAGGTACAAGAAAAACTCGAACAGCGACGCTACATCGATTGAAGGCACTCGCGCACATATGGTCTTTTTCACTTTCCCGCTTGGGGCAGTCCTTCTTGCTGTTTGTTATGAGCTTCTTCCTGATGTCCGCAGTCGGTTGCAAGACGGGAGAACGCGCTGCACGAGAAGTAGCTGTGAAAAATCGTCCCGCAGGTTTTATTCTAAAGCGCTACAATGAGGCGCGCTTCGATTACGAGTGGTTGGGGATGAAGGTGGATGCCGATTTTGGAACTGAGAATGAATCCAACAGTTTCAAGGCTACGATTCGCATGCGAAAGGATAGTCTGATTTGGGTTTCAATTACTCCTGCGTTGGGCATCGAAATGATTCGTGTGATGATTTCGCCGGATAGCTTGAAGTACCTCTCTAAGATTCCGGATAATAAATTCTATTACCTCGGCACGTTTGAAGACGTGAATAAGCTGGTAGGTACGTCCTTCGATTTTGAGATGCTGCAGCAATTGTTAGTGGGAAATGCGATAGGTCTTGAAAAGGATGAGCGCCGTTTTCGCAGTGAGGTAGATGGTGAAGATTACTTGTTAATCTCGAAGTACAGACGTAAGGTACGACGCGTAGTGGGGGTGGATGACCGCAAGCTGGAGAGCGATACCATCCTTGTAAATCCCGATGACCCGAAGTATCAGAAAACCTTGCGCAAAAGCGAGGATGCCGATGACCTGATTGTTTCTCGTTATTGGTTTGAAGCCGCGCAGTTTCGGTTGGTTCGATCCATCTTCAATGATTTGTTGCGTCAACGCACATTGGAAATTGACTACGAGGATTTCCAACCGAGTAACGAGCAATTTTATCCGGCAAAATGTCGTTTGATCATTTCTGGCCCACAGGCTAAGCAGGTACTGAATTATGATATAACCAAGTTGTCTTCGGGTAAGTCGTACGATTTTCCGTTTGAAATCCCCGACGACTACGTGCGTAGAGATACTTTGTAAATGGCTATGGAAAAGCAAATACAACGTTCGAATGTGCTGTGGCTTTCAATGGCTATGGTGCTGATGTTTTTGTTTGCCGTGCCTGTGTGGCAGGGCTTGGCTCAGTCCAAGAAGGACTTGCAAAAGCAGCGCGACGACATCAATTCTAAGATTGAACAAACGAAGAAGATGATTCGTGATTCCGAACGTCAGCAGAAGTCTACGTTGCGACAGGTGCAATTGCTCAACGAACAACTTGCATTTCGCGAGCAGTTGGTGGCGAATTTGAACAACGACATCCACACCATCGATGGTGAAATCAATCGTAAGAATCATTACATCGGTGAGATGGAGAGTCAGGTGAAACAGATGAAGCAGGAGTATGGCCGAATGATCTACAATGCTTTTCGCCAGCGAACGAGCTATGATAAACTCATGTACATCTTTGCTTCTTCCGATTTCCACCAGGCCTACAAGCGATTGAAGATGACGCAACGCTATGCCGACG
>JBKCGW010000209.1:0-9334 GCA_046303175.1 Flavobacteriales bacterium | reverse complement strand
GTTCAACAGCGTTGGTCCATGCGTTGAGGCAAAGCGTTCGCTTCGACTCGCAATACTCATTGATGCGTTTTTCGAGTTCTCGTGTTTTCGGACCTGTGGTAATCCAACCGGACAAGAGCACTTCGGTGACTGCATCGATGGTTTTTTGGTCGATGCGAGGGGGTGAAAAAGGAATGGGCTTCATACGGTCGCGAATTACGCTAAAAAAGCGAAAAGAAGTAATGAAGCTATGCCCTAGTTATTCAACTCCATTGTTGATTTGGGAGGCATTCCACTGCTTGAAACGCATGGTCCAACTATCGGCTAGGGTTGCCGCCTCTATCGCTTTCTCGAGTGTATCCAGAAAATAATCGCGATGCCAAACCTGAGCGCCCATGCTTAGGAGGTGATCATTGGGCACTTGGCAATCGATGAGGTCTATTTGTAATTCGGGGAGAAAAGCACACAACCGTATGAGCGCTGCCTTCGAAGAATTGGAGGCTCTGGAAAACATGCTTTCTCCGAAAAACAACGCGCCAATGGATACACCATAAAGACCTCCCACCAGTGCACCCTCTTTCCACACCTCGAGCGAATGGGCTATCCCCTGTTTGTGCAATTGCGTGTAGGAATCTACTATCTCATCGTGAATCCACGTTTGCCCTTCGCGCTCGCCTTCTCGGCATGCTTCTATAACACTCGCAAATTCAGTGTCCATGGTAAACTGAAACTCATTCTTGCGAAATTGACTTCTCATCGAGTGAGAAACTTCTACCGATGAAACAGGGAGTACACAACGTTCTTCCGGACAGTACCAATGCAATTTACCGGGCTCGTTGTACCATGGAAATACACCTCTGGAATACGCCTCCACCAAGCGTTCTAAACGCAAGTCACCTCCAACGGCCACCATATCGTGGTCAAATTCTGTACGCGGTGGAAATCCGACGTGCTTAGGGTGCAATTGATAAATGGGCATACGCTGCTCAAAAGTACACGTACTTATTGCACGATAACCAGCCTATGAGAACTAACAACACCGCAACTAACAACCCGCATATAATACACGCCTGCTTGAAGCTCATCCGAAGGGACTTCTGCATAGGTACTTGCATTCATACTTTGATAAACCAATCTACCATCGATGGTGAACACGCTCATTAATTCTATCGGTGATTGTGCATGAATCTGAACAGGGTTACCTTGTTTGGTTGGATTAGGAAATACTTCTATCGAAACCGGTGCATTCGATACAAGTCCGCTTGTCGCATCCACCAACAACTCCTGTTGCAAGGTGCATCCAAGCGAATCGGTTACGCTCACTAGATATGAGCCTTGTGAAAGATTGAACCATGCAGAATCAGATTGAACAACGCCATCAAGGGAATAAGCATATGGCGGTGTGCCTCCATCAACGCTGCACGTAATACTTCCGTTCAACGATTCATTCGTTTCGGGGGAAGAAGTAATCACCATATCCAATGCCTGAGGCTCTGTGATGGTTACAGGAACCATTTGCACGCAACCGTTGGCATCCGAAACGATGTAGAGATAATCACCTGCCGACAATTCGCTTACTAAAGGATTATTTCCCATGAAAAAAAATTCAGGCGTACCTCCAGAATACTGAAACGAAACGGCACCGTCGGCACCACCAACGCATGAAACATGCTCAGCAATGGCTTGAACAACGAATGGTTGCGGTTCCTCCACGACAGCTTGAACCGAGCCTAAACAACCGTGTTCGTCCTGCCATATCAATTCATAGCTCCCTGCTTCCAATCCGGTGAAAACGTTAGACTCTGCTGTTACTCCATTCAAGGTGAGTTGCAACGGAATATCGGGAATCAGTTCTAAAACTCCATCCGACAATCCATTGCAAGACACATTCTGTACATTCTGGGTGATAGATGGCGACTCGTTGACAATTACCCACACAGTATCCGTAAGAAAAGTATTCCCCCACTCGTCGTTCACCAGCGCGACCAATGCACCTTCGGTTGAAATGGTAAGTGTTGAATCATTGCTACCAGCATTCCATGTTAAGGCCGTCCATTCACCCGAAATACCGAATTGCAATGAGTCATTCCCGCAAAGGGTATTGCCGGCATTGGATACAATCATCGCCGATTGCGAACTGCCTTCTACTAAAAACAACTGCTGGTCGGCCGGTATACGATACCATCTATCTTCTATTCCCGAAGGCCAATGCAACACCAACGAATCGATTACACTTACTTGCCCAACTCCGAAAAACTCACTAAAGCTATTCTGTGACAGATACCCTTCGCCGCAATAGGTGTAGCGCGTCTGTTGATGGCCTCCTGCATACAGGTCAATCCATGTTGAAACGCCATCGCGATTGGACTGCACTCCTTCAAGTGTAACTTTTAGCCAATGGTTGGCATTGGGCACAGCAGTCCAAAAAGTAGAACTATTCGGACTGGATTTGCATACGGCGATATCTGCCAAGCCATCCCGATTAAAATCACCCAATGCACTGGAACGACTCCAGCCGTTATCCGCTGCAATTCCTGAAGTATCGGTAGCATTGGAATAGGATTGACCGTTATTTAAGTAGAGAAAGTTTTGTCCGCTCAATGTAATATGAGGGGTGCTGCATATGTGCAGGTCCTGCCAACCATCGCGATTAGCATCGACAAATTGGGCCGACCAGCAAAACCGATTCAACGTAGTTCCCTGCTCCTCGTCGACATCGGTAAACGTGCCGTCTCCATTGTTGCGCTTATGAAAGTTTCCTGCAGTACCATTCGTGATATAGATATCCAAATCACCATCGTTGTCGAAATCATCGGCTGTGGCCGTCATGCCAAATATGTAGTCATCTAAATTCGCCTGTGTGCCAATTTCAGTAAACGTTCCGTCTCCGTTGTTGTGATAGAAATAATTAGGCACATCGTAGCGATCATTAATGACTAACAAATCCGGATATAAATCGCGGTTGTAATCCATCCAAATGGACATGAACGTGTAGTTCACCATCGAAGCAAATCCGGCTTCGAGCGTAACATCCGTAAACAATCCGCCACCTTCATTGCGGTAGAGTTGGTTATCGGAATTGACATAGCCCATAAACTCCGCATCGTAGTTGCATACAAATAAATCCAAATCACCATCTCGGTCATAATCACCCCAACTATGGCCATAAGACACCAAACTAATCGGTGATATTCCGGAACCCTGCGGTAGCTGTGTAAGCACATTCGAGTCGTTCACAAAAATGCGAACAGGCATATCCAGTCCGGTGATGGAAAGATCTCGGTCTCCGTCGTTATCAAAATCAACCCAGGTGACTTGTTTCATCTCACCACTGTTTGTAATGCCACTCGGCCAGGGCTGCAAATCACCGTTAACACTTTTCAGAAGCAAGGGATCTCCGCCGCGGCTGCAGAGAAACAGATCGTCCCATCCATCCTTATCGAAATCAGCCATCGAAACACCTCCCCCCCAATAACCGCTATTGTATTGATGTGTTACTCCATCGGGAAGCTCGTAGGGCTGCCAAAACTGGCCGTGCGCACTGCACACCGCCATCAGCAAGGCAGCTAAAGAAAACGGAAAGTATAGATGCCTGAACGAAAAATTCAAGGACAACGAGTTTAGTAGTAAGGTGAAACGAATGTAATTGTTTTTCCTTCAACATTCATTTGCTTCGTACAATAGACAAAAAAAATGGCCGGCATTCATGCCGACCATTTCTCAATTGGTTAAATGGACATTACCTTACCACCATGAGTCTTCGCTCCATCACTACACCGGCATTTTGAACACGCACCAAGTAGCTACCTGCTGCCCACGATGACACATCCAATCGAGTCTTACGATTGAACATGGCTACACGATTTCCTACAATATCAAACACTTCAATGAAATCTGCAGCAGTTCCATTGAGCGTAACCTGAACCTGCTGATTTGCCGGGTTTGGCCACATCTGCAATGCATCGGTGTCTAACTCAAATACTGAAGTAATAGTCAAGTTCAATATAATTACGCTATCACAACCTGCCGCAGTCTGATAGGTAAACTCATACAGACCACTTTCTGTATACGTTGTTCCATTCCATTCGTATTGATTACCCGCGGTTATCTCAATGGTCTCCTCGGTGTCGTATCCACATGAGCCATCATCAAAGGTTGCAGATGGCAGGTAGTTACATGCATTCGCATCCGTGCAACCCACGATCTCAAACTGATCGCACTGACCATTGTTGTTCACGTCGATATACTCACAGCTGCCTTCCAGCAAACAGCCTGCTGCCGGGTCGTAATTGCACGCCGACAAATCATTGCAGCCGGGGAATGTGCAGGTATTATTATCGGTTGTTGCCTCAGGATTGAAGTTACAAGCGGTTGGATAGGTGCATCCAAGTATTTGATAGATGCAGCTTCCGTCCTCTTCGTTAGCTTGTGGGTTGTAGTTAATTGCAAACAAATCCATGCAACCCAAAATACATGAGCCGTCAAATTCTGTAGCCAACGGATTGTAATTTACGGAAGCAGGGTTTGTACAACCTTCTACCTCCAAACAATCGCAAGTGCCATCAGCGTCTGAGTCGCTAAGACAAGCGCCCTGACAATCCAAGCAAGTTTCCGTTGGATAGGTGCATGAGCCATCTTCAGTTGTAGCAGTTACATCATAGTTGCAAGCTGTAGCATCCATGCAACCGAGGTACACGCAAGAACCATCCTCTTCCAACGCATTCGGGTTGTAGTTATCCGCCGTTGGATCAGTGCATCCTTGGTTGTCGAATTCATCGCAGATACCATTATTGTTTCCGTCGTTGAGACAGTTGCCTTGGCAGTCGTATGCAAACTCCGGATATTCACAAGAATTCTCGAGCAAGCATCCCGCTGATGCGTCATAGTTACACGCATTCACATCATTACATCCGGGGAATGAGCAACTTCCATTGTCGCAAACCGCATTACCATCGTAGTTGCAGGCTGTTGCGTCTGTGCAGCCTGCTGTCTGACATGATCCATCATCGCAACCGGCAGCGGCATTGTAATTACATGCAGCAACATCGGTACAACCCGGATAGGTGCATGTGCCATCATCGGTTAACGCAGTTGGATCGAAATTACAAGATGTAATATCCGTACATCCCAAATAAATACAGGATCCGTCATCCACGGTTGCATTCGCATTGTAGTTGTCAGCTGTTGGGTCCAAGCAACCTTCCGAATCGAGTTCATCACAAATGCCGTTAGCATTTCCATCATTCAAGCACTGCCCGTTGCAGTCGAGGTAATCAGCCGTTGGGTATGTGCAAGCATCCAATGCCTGACATCCTGCAGCAGCGTCATAATTGCAAGCATTCACATCGGTACAACCAGGGTATGTGCATGATGCATCATCTACATCGGCATTCTCATCATAGTTACAAGCTGTAACATCAGTGCAACCGTCATAAATACAACTTCCATCGTCGCTTGTTGCATCGCCATTATAGTTGACTGCGTTCTCGTCGGTGCAACCAAATTCTTCGTATTCATCGCAAATACCATTGCTGTTGGAATCATTCAAACAATTACCGTTACAGTCATAATTGTTGAATGGGTAATCACAATTTCCGTCATAACAACCTGCCGTTGGATCGTAATTACACGCCTCCGGATCGTTACAACCCGGGAAAGTACATGAGCCATCGTCGGTGTTGGCCCCCGGGGTGTAGTTGCAGGCAGCTGCATCGGTGCAACCAATAACCGCAAACTCGCACGTTCCGTTATCGATGATTGCAATTGGGTCGTAATTCAATGCAGCTGAATCTGTGCATCCCTGAGGATCGAGTTCATCACACACACCATTACTGTTCACATCATTCAAGCAGTTGCCATCACAATCAAGATATGTTTCTGTTGGATACTCGCACGAGTTATCCGGACAAGCAGCGGCGGCATTGTAATTACATGCCGCTATATCGGTACAACCAGGGTAAGTACAAGTACCATCTTCCACGTTTGCGGCTGGATTGTAATTACAAGCAGTTTGGTCGGTGCAGCCTTCAAGTGGATATATACACGATCCGTCATCGGTCAGAGCAGCAGGATCATAGTTAAGTGCCGTTTGATCGGTACAACCTTCAGTGCCAAATTCACATGAGCCATCGTCGATTACTGCATTTGGATTGTAGTTAGATGCCACGGGTACTGTGCAACCTGCCAACAAGCCTTCGCAAGTGCAATCCGATCCCACCACATCCTGCAGAGTTGAACCATTTCCATCGTCGCAGGCATCACCGGGAAACTCACATGAGTTGTCTTCAATGGTTGCTTCAGCATTGAAATTACACGCTGTTTCATCGGTACAGCCCAGCACACCATATATGCAGGAGCCATCTTCGATATTCGCTTCCGGATTGTAATTAGCAGCCGTTGGATCAGTGCAACCTGCCACGTTGAATTCACAAGATCCATCGTCAATAATTGCCGCAGGATTGTAGTTGGTCGCATCCGGGAATGTACATCCGATGAGTAATCCTTCGCATTCGCAATTGTCGTTGATAGCATCCTGTCCGGTTGTTGCATCAGCGTCATCGCAAGGATCGGCAGGGAATACACATGACCCATCCTCTATGTTGGCGCTTGCATTGAAATTGCAAGCTTCTGCTGCTGTGCAACCTTCTATCAACTCAACCGGTTCACCCGCGCACACGCAATCAGCAGAGAGAACATCATTCGATGTGAAGACATCATTATCATCGCACGCATCACCGGGGAAGATGCACGAAGAGTCATCTGCCGTTGCATTTGGATCATAGTTACAAGCAGCATCGCTGGTGCAGCCCAATATTTCCACGATCTGTCCTTCGCATGAGCAATCATCTATTATCAGGTCATTTTCAGTAACCGCTAAACCATCATCACAAGGATCACCAACGAAGAAACAGCTACCATCTTCAACATTAGCTAAAGGATCGTAGTTACAAGCGTCAGGGAAAGTACACCCTTCGATAATGGTTGCAATATCACCGGCACATACACAATCTGCAGAAAGAATGTCATTGGTTGTGAAGACATCATTATCATCGCACGCATCACCGGGGAAGATGCACGAAGAGTCATCTGCCGTAGCATTTGGATCATAGTTACAAGCAGCATCGCTGGTGCAGCCTAATATTTCCACGATCTGTCCTTCGCATGAGCAATCATCTATTATCAGGTCATTTTCAGTAACTGCTAAACCATCATCGCAAGGATCACCAACGAAGAAACAGCTACCATCTTCAACATTAGCTAAAGGATCGTAGTTGCATGCATCAGGGAAAGTACACCCCTCGATAATGGTTGCAATATCACCGGCACATACACAATCAGCATTGTACTGATCGTTGATTGTTTGAGCATTGCCATCGCTACAAACATCACCCGGGAAATAACACGAGCCATCCTCGATGGTTGCAGCAGCATTGAAGTTACACGCTTGTGAATCCGTGCAACCTTCTACTTCATCTATAGGTGTTCCTGCGCAAATACAATCATCACCAATTAGGTCGAACAAGGTGGTAGCATTACCATCGTTACATGCATCACCCGGGAAAATGCAACTACCATTGTCAATAGTTGCCGATTCATTGAAGTTGCATGCCGATAATGCCGAACAACCTTCGACCGGTATCTGACCAATACAAACACAATCTGCGTTTATGAAGTCATCTGAAGTTGCAGCATTGCCATCATCACAAGGGTCAGCAATAAAAACGCATGAGCCATCTTCAATAACTGCATCCAAATTGTAGTTGCAAGCGGCAGGGAATGTGCAACCGGAGATAAGTGCGGCACAAACGCAATCACTCGACCAAACCTCGTCGGCGGTGAGAGGATTGTTATCATCGCATGGAAAGCCGGGCAGCTGACATGAACCGTCTTCAACGGTAGCATCCGGATTATAATTACAGGCTTCTACCGCTGTGCATCCTTCGACAATTACTCCCGCTTGTGGCTGATGAAAACCCTGTGTGAGGGTATTGGTTCCATTGCTCAGCGTAGTGATGAAAGTCTCACCCAAGGTGTAGTCAAGACTAAATTCCGAAGATTGGAAAGAAGCACCTGCCGACGCTATAACCGTCGGGGTCAACTGCTGCGAGAATAAAGCTGTGCTAAAAAGCAAAGCCGAAAGTGTTGCGTAGAAAAACTTCATAGGGTATTGGTTAAATCACCCGAAAAAATCGGGCGTGGTAAAGATAATACATATCTCTTCACATAACGAAGGCGGCGAGTGCCGTTTATTTCTGTGAATAGTACTTCATGTATCGCAGCCCATCCGATACGTAATAGGGACTATGCGTCATCGGACGACCACTGATGGGGAAGCGTTTCCCTGTATTGTGTATGTGAAAAGCGTCCTTCCATTTGCCTTTGCTCAAGTACTTACCGTACTGCTTTTTAATCCAGCGTGCGCCATGGTAACAGGCATCGTCATCGTTGCTCAGCTCCTCGATGGAAATATCCAACTCAAATACCTTGTAGCCCATCAGCTGAAAGGGCCCCCAGCTCGTTGCCAACGCTCGAATCTCCTCCTCATCCATATCTTCCAACTTTTCGCGGGTAGCCAATTCGTACTTCTTACGCTTGCCTTGCTTCACTTTCATAAGCTCGTTGAACACATGTCGCTCAAATCGCTGTCCTGCTGGTTTTTCCCCGCTGCATTCCAACACGGCCAATGACATCAAATACGGATAGGGCAAATCCATGTCGTCGGCGATTTCTGCAATTTGTTCACCGTAATTCTGCTCACACCATTCAAGCGAAGAAACACCGAGTGGACGTGGGTTTTCCGGAAGGACAATCCCTAAGACCCTTCGGGACCATTCCGCTACATCGTACCGATAGTAAAAAACAACAGACAATGAAATCACCAATGGAATAAGCCATTTCCAATGCTTCCTGAACCAATCCTTTACCTTCAGCATACTGCACCAACGCGTATTTGATTGAAAAATTGAATGACACCAATCAATGCGAAAAATTCTCGACCCGATCGTTGGGCGATTTAAACATCAACGCGAATAAGACTGCTACTACGAGCGAATAACCGGCAAATGTCAGCCATATGCCATTCCATACTTTCTCGCCATTGTGTGTGAAGTAAGAATCGATGACCCATCCGCTGATGGTGCTACCCAAAAAGGCGCCCACTCCGTTGGTCATCATCATAAACAATCCCTGTGCGCTGGAACGAATCGACGCGTCGGCATTCGACTCCACGAAAAGCGACCCCGAAATATTGAAGAAATCGAAAGCCATACCATACACGATGCACGACACTATAATCATCCAGAGGCCACCGGCCGGATCGCCATATGCAAGTAATCCGAAACGTAAAACCCATGCA
>JBKCGW010000208.1:0-5307 GCA_046303175.1 Flavobacteriales bacterium | reverse complement strand
CTTGTTTTATCCGTTGCTGGCTGGTATTGGTTTGGAAGGGAAGAGACGGGTGTGCCAAAACCACGTGGATACTTTCGAATAGCATTGCCGGAGTCGGAATATCGATTGTACGATTCTGAATGTCCCCTTTCGATGGAAGTATCGACTTCAGCCCAGGTGGAATTATTTCGCGATCGTATGTCTGTCGACTCGTGTTGGTTCAATATCTACTATCCAAAGTACAACGCACGCATACACTGCACGTATATGCCGGTCAATAATAGACTTCCGGAGTTAATCGAAGACGCTTACGGTTTTGCGGCAAAGCATGAAATGAAGGCCTCTGCCCTTCGTCGCACCATGGTGAGTGACTCGCTCAGAAAAGTGTATGGTATTGTATACGATATCGAAGGCGATGCTGCTTCCAACGCCCAGTTCTTTTTGACCGACAGCACCAACCATTTTTTACGCGGAGCATTGTATTTTTTCAATCCACCTAATCCCGATTCGATTGCTCCGGTTCTGTCATTTGTGCGCGGGGATATCAATCGAATAGCGCAAACATTGCAGTGGGATTAATTGCGCGATATCCAGCGAACGAGCAATACCACAAGACAAACGAGAAACATCAGTATCGAAATTTTATTGATACCATGCATGAATCGCAAGTTCATGTCGACTTTTTCGCGTTTGAACAGATTGCGTGGATCGAGGTAATACAGAATTTTTTTCAGGAACATGTTCAAATGTAATGGTTGATTAGCTGCACACTGCAATCATGGAAATTTCCACTTTGCAACTTTTGGGTAAGCAGGCCACTTGAACAGTCTCACGCGCGGGGAATTCACCGGTGAAATACTTCGCATAGACAGCATTCACTTTCGGGAAGTCGTTCATGTCGGCTAGGAAAATCGAAGTCTTTACCACGGCGGTAAAGTCAACGCCTGCAGCTGATAATACAGCTTGCATGTTTTGCATGACCAGTTCTGTTTCTGCCTCCACATCGAGTGGCGTATATTCTTGAGTTGCCGGATTGATTGCTATTTGACCGCTTGTATAGAGCATGCCATTTGCTTTCACAGCTTGTGAATAGGGGCCAATGGGCAGTGGAGCTTTGTCGGTTTGGATGATGAGTTTCATGGGCGGTAAATTAAATGCGATTTACCGCAAAGGCGTGGAGAATGCAAAGATTTTTTGAGCTCATCGCAGCGCTGCGGTTAAAACAAATTCTAAAGAATGTGAATCACTCAAGTGAAGCCCTGAACAATGTACTTTTGACCTATGACGCGATTCCGGTTTTTTTCATTAGTCGTTGTTGCATTCGTACTAATGGCTTTTGCACCAGCACCTCCCAGTTACAAAGTAGCAGTTCTTAAATACAAGGGCGGTGGCGACTATTATTCCAATCCGACCAGTGTTCCCAATTTGGTTGACTATGCCAATAAGAACCTGTCAACCAACATCGATAAGGAAGTGCCATACATCGAGGTGGGAAATCCGGAGATAATCAATTACCCCTGGGTGCACATGACCGGGCACGGAAACGTAGTTTTTTCATCGGCCGATGCTTCGAATCTTCGAAACTATTTGTTGGGCGGCGGATTCTTGCACATTTCAGACAACTTTGGTATGGACAAGTTTGTGCGCAAGGAAATGAAGAAGGTTTTTCCTGAATTGGATTTTATAGAGTTGCCTTTCAGTCATCCGATATATCATCAGACTTACGATTTCCCTAACGGATTGCCCAAAATCCACGAGCACGAAAGGAAGGCGCCACAGGGTTTTGGATTAATCTGGGAGGGTCGTCTGGTTTGCTTTTACGATTTTGAATGCGACCTGGGCGATGGCTGGGAAGATTTCGAAGTCCACAAAGATTCCGAAGAAGCTCGAACCAAGGCGCTGAAGATGGGAGCGAATATTTTGCAGTATGTGTTGATGGGCGGTGAGGATTAATGTTTTTAACCGCTGTTTTTTCGAACCGCAGAGGCGCAAAGAACGCAGAGAAAAAATCTTTGCGTTCTTTGCGTCTCTGCGGTTAAAAATCATACACCACGCAATTCAACCTGTCAGCATTCATCAATCATAATCCGGTTTCCGTTCTTCGTTTTTCTAACCGCAAAGAAGGCAGAGAAAAAATCTTTGCGTTCTTTGCGTCTCTGCGGTTAAAAATCATACACTACGCAATTCAACCTGTCGGCATTCATCAATGATAATCCGTTTTCCATACTTCGTTTTTCTAACCGCAAAGGCGCAAAGAACGCAGAGAAAAAATCTTTGCGTTCTTTGCGTCTCTGCGGTTAAAAATCATACACCGCGCAATTCAACCTGTCAGCATTCATCAATCATAATCCGGTTTCCGTTCTTCGTTTTTCTAACCGCAAAGGCGCAAAGAAGGCAGAGAAAAAATCTTTGCGTTCTTTGCGTCTCTGCGGTTAAAATTCAAACAACGCAAAGAGCACTCCTTTGAAAAAGTACGCCGGATTATCCTTCACTGAGCTCCAGGCATTTCTCGACGAGAAGTATGCGCAGTTCAATGTGTCCGCTTTTATTGATGATGACCCAGTGTCTATTCCTCATCGTTACAGCAAGCTTGCCGATATAGAAATCGCAGCTTTTTTGACAGCAACCATCAGTTGGGGAAATCGCAAGGCAATTATCAAAAGTGCTTCTCGCATGATGGAATTGATGCAGGACACACCTCATGATTTTGTAATGAATTGCACAGCGCGCGATTTGAAGTCGCTCCATGGATTTGTACACCGCACGTTTAATGCAGATGACTTAGTCACCTTTCTGAAAGCCTTGCGCAGCCTATATCAGGAACATGATTCGATGGAGCATTTTTTTAGTGAGGCAATTGCGGAGCATGAAAAAACGAGCATCGCGATTTCACTTTTTAAGCAACGATTTTTTGCAATACCCCATGCCTCTAGAACTGAGAAGCATGTGTCGGATCCCCTAACGGGATCCAGTGCCAAGCGCCTCAATATGTTTTTGCGTTGGATGGTGCGAAAGGATAAGAATACGGTCGATTTGGGACTTTGGAAAAGCGTTTCTACAGCCCATCTTTCCATACCGCTCGATGTGCATTCAGGTAATGTTGCGCGTCAACTCGGATTGCTAACTCGCAAGCAGAATGATTTGCGTGCAGTGGAAGAGCTCGATGCGGTGCTTCGTAGGTTGGATCCTACCGATCCCGTGAAGTATGATTATGCCTTGTTTGGTTTGGGGGCGATTGAAAAATGGTGAGCTTATTAGGAAAACTTGAAGTCGCAATTTGCGACTTCAAGAGCGGTAAAATAATGCGATAGATTGCTTCGCCTGCTTGAGCAGACCGATTCAGTAAAGTATGATTATGCCTTGTGTGATTCAGAGGTGATTGTCCTCGGTTTTTAAGGTCGCATATTGCGACCTTAGAACGTAGGGACGCTAATATTCTTTACATTTGACACAATCTGTCAACACAACTTATGTCAACGGAATCCATCGGAAATACCCTTCGCCGATTGCGCGTAGAAAGCAAGTTGCCTCTGCGCAAGGTTGCCGCATTGGTCGACGTAGATGTTGCGATTCTCAGCAAAATGGAGCGCGGTGAGCGACGACTTACGAAGGTTTTGGTGCAGAAACTGGCCAAGCTCTATAAGCACGATGCGGATGAATTGCTCGTTTTGTATTTACGCGACAAAGTGTTGCAAGAAGTTGGCGATGGTCAGTTGGCGATAAAGGCCTTGCAAGTGGCTGAAAGGGCTGTAACGTACAATGCTATTAGCAGCCAAACCAAATCGCGTCTTGTTAGTGTAATTAAGGCCGCGCTAAAGAGTGACGGACGTGTTGAAGGTGCTTGGTTATTTGGTTCAGTGGCACGCGGAGAGGCAAGAAGGGATAGTGACGTTGATATCATGGTAGAGCTGAACAACAAGAAGAAATACTCCTTTTTCGACTTAGCGGATATCGCCTATCGCATTGAACAGAAGATCAATCGAAAGGTGGATCTCGTTGAAAAGGGATGTCTGAAAAATTTCGCCCTGGATACTGCACAAAACGATTGGATAAAAATCTATGGGTAAGCCAACACCAAAGCAACGCGTTGAACACATCCTAGAGGCTATCCGATTGATCAAGGAATTTGTTCACGGGATGAGTGAGAAAACTTTCAGCCGAGATGTGAAAGTTCAAAGTGCAGTACAGTACCAGTTTCTGATTATTGGTGAAGCCATTCGTCACATCGATGATGATTTATTAAACAAGTATGATTATCCGTGGCACATTCCACGCTCCTTCCGGAACTTCATCATTCATGTTTATCATGGCATCAAAACAGAGCGTATTTATTACGCCACACAAGACTTGGATGAACTCGAGAGCCATATGCAAAGCATACTCGAGAACGAGTTTAAGTCTTGACTCAATTGTGCATCGCTAGTGCTTATAATCCATACCGATTCGCTTCAATCACAGTTGCTGCTACTTTCCTGCGTGATTCTTTCACGTTGAATGGCTCCGTTTTCGTGAAGCGTCGCAGACCCATGAGCATCATACGCAGCTCGTCACCTGTACCGAAGGCGAGGAGTGCTTCTTTGCCGGCAGCTGAAATGGTTTCAGCAGAATCATAGCAATACACCTTTAGCATTTCTTCATGCAACTCAGTGTTGATACCTTTTCTGTTGAGCTTTTCAATGCGCAATAACATTGATTCGGCCGTGTAGGTTGCAATAATCATGTCGGCTACTTGCATGAGCACCTCTTGTTCTTTCTCGAGTTGCATCATGAGTTTTTGAACGGCTGCTCCGGCCACCAGCAGAACTGCTTTTTTGAATTGACTCACGTATTTGTGGCACTGCTCAAATGTATTCGTTGGTGCTTCGCCAAAGTCGGGTATGGCCATCAGTTCGTTGGCAACGTTCATGGCCGGTGTCATGAGGTCGAGTTCACCTTTCATAGCTTTCTTCAAAATCATGTCGACGATGAGCAAGCGATTGATTTCGTTCGTTCCTTCAAAGATTCGATTGATGCGCGCATCGCGGTAGGCACGCTCAACGCGGGTTTCTGCGCTGTAACCCATGCCGCCATGAATTTGCACGGCTTCGTCGACTACAAAGTCGAGCACTTCTGAGCCGAGCACTTTTAGAATAGCACACTCCGGTGCGAAAGAAGCAATGCCTTTCAATACAGCTTTCCCTTTTTCCATTCCGGAATGTTGCAGTGCCGAAATTTCATCGTCGATGTTTTGTGTGGCGCGGTATAGAGCGCTTTCAGTAGCGAAAATCCGTATAGCCATATCGCCCAGTTTGTGACGAATTGCACCGTACTTCATGATGGGTCTTCCAA
>JBKCGW010000207.1:0-1232 GCA_046303175.1 Flavobacteriales bacterium | reverse complement strand
TCAGGGCTTGCTCCATTCTCGAAGTATTGCTGGTTGAAAGCCAGTAGCTGAAGGTCAACCCGCGCAGGAGCGCGCAATTCTTTCGACAACGGCGAGCTCTTCAACAGCGGAATTTTAACGACATCGGTGCTGGCGTTCACGCTGTCGAGACTACCGGCAAACTCCATTTTGATGGGATCGAGGTTAGCGGTAATAGGGTGGGTGTTGCTAGAAGAGAGCAGCAGGGGAGCGTAGTAGTTGGTGCGATCGGTATAGGCGCGTTGGTTGCCCATAGGACCATTGTCGAGAATAATGGGAGCTCCCTGGAAGTCAATCACGAGTGCACGGTTGAGGCGCACACCGTATTCGAACAGCATTTCATACACACCGTTTTCATTACTAACAGCCATGGTCGATTCGGTATTGCGCAAACTATCCATGTTCACTTTGAGCGCATCGAGCATCCAAAGCACCTTGCCACCGTTCATGATAAACTGGTCAATGATGAATCGATCCTTATCGCCTATCATGGAGTCCGGGCCTGCAACCACAAGCGCTGCATAACGATTTGTGCGCAAGGTCATGGCATCGGCCTTGTCGCTGAAGGCATTGATTTGCGAATCGATGCGAACGGGCTCAACATCGTAATTCTCGCGCAGCCCGAAGATGAAGTCGGCTAGGTTGATACCCGGAATTTCGCGGTGGCCTGTGAGGATTGCAATGGCAGGCTTGTCTTTGCGGGTAATCTTACGTAAGCCATTAGCCAGTTCGTACTCGAGATTGTTTACCGAAGTATTCACCATCTGTTCCGAAGCCACCGGTGTTTCGGTTTTCAGAAACTGAATGGGGTATTCGCGTCCCTGGTATTCTACAATGGCGGCCGGCCAGATAAGCTTCGAAGCCTGCGCACCGTTTTCGGTAAACGATATATTGGAAAAACGAAGGCCCTTTTCGTCGAGCGCTTGGAAAGTTTCATTGATGATTTTCTGATCACCGCTTTCGTATGGGTCGATGAATTCGTAGTCAATCTTACCACCGCTGTAATCCACGAATTCGTCGAGTCGCTCCTTGATGCTGTTCTCCAGGCGCTTGAACTCGGCCGGAAACTCACCGTGCAGATAACAACGAATGAACAGCTGATCATCGAGATTAGCCAGCATGTCCTGCGTGGCGGGTGTCAACGAGTGACGTTTTTCCTCGGTAAGGTCGAGCTTAAAGAAGTAGAATGAAAGCAAAAAGGCGCATACGAGCAC
>JBKCGW010000206.1:0-28175 GCA_046303175.1 Flavobacteriales bacterium | reverse complement strand
CGGTTTTTGCCACCACGTGAGCGGTTGCGCGATTTATCGAAGCGGGTAAGGCTGTCTTGACCCACCACTTCTGCGAAATCTGTTTCCTTTTCTACGGTTTCTTCAATGAGGAACTTGTCGATATCTTCAATCTCAACGCCCTTCTTATTCTTTTCGATGATTTCCTTCACTGAATCGATCGTAAGCGGGAACGGAGGTTCTCCGGGTTGTCCGTCATACGTAAAGAACATGACGCGCTGAAAAATGTCGGTCTTGAAATGCGACGCGGTGCCTTTTGGCAGGCGCAGTCGTGTATTTACTGATGGGAAGTCGCGCATGGCCTCGACGTATTGGTCGAGCTCGAAGTTGAGGCAGCACTTGAGTTTGCCGCATTGACCCGCCAGTTTGGTCGGATTCAGCGACAGTTGCTGATAGCGTGCAGCGATTGTACTTACTGCTCTGAAGTCGGTGAGCCAGCTGGAACAGCATAATTCGCGTCCGCAGCTACCAATGCCACCCAAACGCCCGGCTTCAAATCGATAGCCTATCTGGCGCATGTCGATACGCACACGAAATTCTTCCGCATACTTTTTTATCAACTCGCGAAAATCCACGCGGTCATCGGCTGTGTAGAAAAAGGTGGCTTTGGTTTTATCGCCTTGATACTCGACGTCGCTGAGTTTCATTTCAAGTCGAAGATCGCGCGCAATGGTGCGCGCACGCATCATGGTGTTCTGTTCCAATTTGCGGCCATCTTGCCAACGACTGATATCATCTTCGGTTGCTTTACGCAGTACCTTTTTGATTTCGTAATTGTCTTTGATGTCCTTGCGCTTCATTTGAATCTTCACCAGCTCGCCCGACAGACTAACTACGCCCACATCGAAACCGGGTGAAACATCCACACAAACCACATCACCGGCATACAATTCCAGATTGGAGGCGTTGCGGTAGAATCCTTTGCGACTGTTTTTAAACCGTACCTCAACAATATCGAATGGCTTTTGACCTAGTGGCAGCTCCATGCCGGCCAGCCAATCAAAAACCTCGAGCTTATTGCATCCGTAGGTGCCACAGGCACCGTTATTCTTACATCCTCCAGGCAATCCGTTACTGCCTGAGGAACAACTTGAACATCCCATAACTAAGTAGAGTAGGACAGCCCTTCGGGGCGGTCGTGGTTATTTTCTTCATCATCCATTTTGCTCGCGTTGAGCAATTCAATCTCGTCAGGCTCAAAAATACGTAGGAAAAATACTCAACGACCGGTTCCTCATTCTTTTGCCAACAATCGACAATCAATAGAGGGTCACGCTTCGGCTTTGCGTGTTAGCAAATAGTGCAGTTTGAAGGAGAGATCGGTGAGGACCAGCTTCGTGTAGGCGTTGCGCGAAACGTCGTGGAAGGCTTCGGTAATTTCTTCCATCAACTCTTCAGCGTTGAGGTCGTTGATGAATGGGGCGAATTTGTCGGAAAAACTCTTTTCGGAATGATTCAGTCGCACGAAGTCGGCACCCGCATAATTGAGTACTAGATTTTGCCTTACCTGATCGAGCGCGTATGTCAAGAAGTGTTTCTGGTCCTCGCGGTTGAGTTTGTGCATTTCATCCGACCATTTCACGATACCGGGCACGTCCTTCTTGTAGCACATGCGCATCCAGTGTTGAAACTGAATTGCATAGTTCTCATCCGGGTTCTTGGCATGTAGCAATTGGAGAGCCTTGTTCCAGTCGCCATGTGCGAAGTGTGCAATTTCCTGCGCCTTCTCAGGCGATGCGCCCAACTGCAAAAGAGATTGCATGATGGCTTCGTCTTCTACTTTCGGGACATAAACAACCTGCACACGTGAAAGGATGGTTTGCAGAATGTTTTCAAGACTATTCGCTACAAAGAGGAAAATAGTCTTTTCCGGGGGCTCTTCCACAATTTTCAGCAGCTTGTTGGCGGTGTCTGTTTTGAGATACTCCGCCATCCAAATAACCTGAAACTTATACCCGCCTTCGTAGCTCTTGAGGGTGAGGTGCTGGATGATATTGGCAGCCTCGTATACCGACATGATGAGCTGCTTGTTGTCTTCGGTTATTTCGTTGCGCCACTCATCGACCGTGGTATAGGGCGACTGACGCAGGTGATTGCGCCAGGGTGCAAGCCAATCATTGCAAGTGGTTTTCTCGCTGCCTTCACTTTTATTGAAGAAAGGGAAGGTGTAATGCAAGTCGGCAAACTGGTGCTGATCAATTTTTTTGCAGGTCGGGCAAACTCCGCATGAGTCTGTTTCGCTTTTATTAGGGCAAGCAATGAACTGAGCAAATGCGAGTGCTAACGCCAAGTTACCGCTTCCTTCAGGGCCCAGAAACATCAATGCATGGGCAATCCTTCCCTCTCGAAATGCGCCGGTGAGTCTTTCTTTCAGCGCGGTTTGACCGATTACTTGAGCAAATTGCATAGTCGTATGAAGGAGCGAAAATACAACATGCCGGGCGGCCTAATGGAAAACGGCATGGAGAACCTCGAGCGATTTTATCTCGCGCAAGTTGCTCAAATGCAGCTGCAGATACACCACTAGCGAACGAAGTAAGTCCTTTCGAATCGAACTGTGTAAGTCCATGGCTTGGGCTTGCGGCCATTCTAGGTCGAGGAAATCGCGCAGGGGATCGGCCGTTGTTGCTGCTAGAAAATCCGGATGCTGGGGTTGAACCGCGGTGAAGCACCCTTCCCTTAGGTCGAAAAAGCTGCCCGATGCTTTGGAGGGATAAAAGCCATAGTGTCGGCTAATTTCAATGAGCCACCAGATATGGAAGTTTTTTGGCTCGAAAGCATCATCCAGTAAGATGATGGAGTTTTTTAGAAAGAAAAACAGTTCATCGTTGGCATAATCGTCGGCCAGCGTCTTTGCCAACACCTCATTCATGAATAACACCATGGTCATTTTCACGGGGTCGGTCGAAAGGTTATGGAGTGGTGTGGAAAGTCGAGGTGATTTTATCGAAATGAACTTGTTAACTTCCTGGTAATCAGTTTCGAATTCTAAAATTTGGAGTGGCTGAAAAAAATGGAGGTTGCCTGTTCCGGGTTTTTTGGATGTGCGAACCATGCCGGTTTTGTAACCCAGTCCGTTGCATAGGAGCTTAACAATCAGTTTGTTATCGCTGTATCGAATAGTCTGAACAACGATTCCTTGTGCCGTGAGATTCATGGGGTCGTTTACAATTCACACATAAAGGTTAAAATCTCTGCGGGCGATGTTAATTCTTTTGCTAAGATGCAATCACTTTTGGTGCGCAGCCGGAATCTACTTTCGCTCGGCGTAAAAGTAGAGTCCACCGATTCAATTACGGAAAGAAACTTGGCGATCATTATTCGCCCTCTTATATAAGTAAGAGTGAAGAGAACATCACCTCTGGTGATGTTTGTTTAAAGTTAGGTTAGGCAGGGCAACCCTCGGGTTGCCCTGTTGCTTTTGCGGTAATGTCATATGTCTACACCCCTGTTGGTCATTTATTTAAACTTATGGTTTATGATATTTTGTAACCTATTACGGGGTGCTCGCGTAGACATGCCTGAAATCACTTTCAAAACATGAAAAACACAATGAACACCCTGTCTAACCGAAACACACTTAAAACAATGAAAACACTTTTCACTTCACTGTGCGTAACTATTCTGGCAACAGTTAGTTTGGCGCAGTCTCCCGGAGGAGTTTCTTCCGGTCTCACCGTTTGGCTTCGTGCCGATGCCATTGCCCCTGTGGCCGATGGTACAGCAATCAGCGCCTGGTCTGATGGCAGCGGTTTAGCCAATCATGCTACACAAGCTACGGTTGCTGCCCGTCCGCAGTACTATAGCAATGTATTCAACGGACAACCTGCTATCCGCACGAATACCTCACGCTTTTTCAATATTGATTTTAGCGAAATAAACGACACGAACTATACGATTATTACCGTTAACAAGCGACTTGCAGGATCGGGTGGTGTGGTTGGTTTGAACGGAGCTACCTCAAGCACCGGTTTGGGTATTGGATACGCCGCGTCAACCTTGATGCGCCAAACTCAGTATGCAAACTGGGTGAACATCGTAGTTGAAGCCTACAGCTCAACGGCTGAATTGCCTACTATTATGGCAGGACAATTCGATGAGCTCGTTGGTAAAAAGGCTTGGCGCATCCGCGATGGAGTAAACACCACGCGATCAGGTACCAACAAAACACACTATGCATTGCCTGGTACCGGTCGTATTGGTCGCGGTGAGGCCAATAACGGTTTCACTGGTTACATTGCTGAAGTTATTGTATACAATCGTGTGCTATCAGCTGCCGAATTGAAGCAGGTGAACACCTACCTTTCTGTAAAATACGGATTGTCTGTAGCAGTAGCTGATCACCTATACCCACTCGATGCAACCCATCATAACGATGTTTTTGGTATTGGTTACGATAACACCAACGCACTTGCTCAGACTACTTCTGAAAGCGCCGGTTTGGATGATGTACTTCAAATCAGCAATCCTTCCAGCGTTAACAACGGTGATTATCTTATTTGCGGAAACGATAACGGAGCAGTGACGTTCGGAGCCCATGTTGGTGCGAATTGTACTGTCAATTCAATCTTGGCTCGCGACTGGAAATTCCGTCAAGTAGGTGATATTGGGACTGTAAACCTTCGATTCGACCTTACCGGTGTAACAGGCTTTAATGCTTCTGAATTACGCCTACTGTTGGATATTGATGGCGATGGTTATGATGATGAAACACCCATTGAAGGTACCTATTCTGCTCCCTACTTTACAGCAACTGCTGTGACCATTCCGAACGGAGCAAAAGCAACCTTGTGCACTGTAAAAACGCACTACTATGCTGTTGTAAGCGGATTGACAAGCGGAGCAATTTGGGCTGATTCGCCAACCGGTACTGCGGGATTCTTGGCTGCAACATGCGAGAATTTGGATCTAACGATTGTCACAGGTAGAGTCGTTGAAAATGACTGGGCTACTCTTACATGCAAGAATATTACTGTGCAATCCGGCGCAACATTTAACGCGGGTGCTTTAGTAACTCAAAATGTTCATGTCAATGGCAACATAACGATTAATGGTGTTTGGAATGATGGTAATTGCACACTCAACATGGAGGGCAGTGCAGCTCAATCGGTATCAGGTACCGGTTATCTCAAAGTACAGAATTGGAATATTACGAATGCTGCGGGTGTAGATATTGATGGCTTGGGAGTGAGGGTATATGGCAACATGGGATTGGACAACGGTGGAGTTCTCAATACAAACGATGCCTTGATACTCGAATCAGATATCAATGGAACGGGCGAAATACAATCACTGACCAACGGAACTATCAATGGTGAAGTATTGGTGAAGCGCTACCGTCCTGCAGCTACTGCAGGTTGGGTAAACATGTCGAGCTCATTGCAAGACGCTACTATTCAGGATTGGAATGATAACTTGGTGCTTACCGGTTTTACCGGAGCCGATTACAATGACCCAAGCGTTCCTGCATACGCATTCAATAGTTTCGTTCATTATGATGAAACGCTGCCGGGCGGTAAGGATGAGGGGTATGTAGGGGCAACAAACGTATCAAATGCACTCGAACCAGGCCTTGGATACTTGGTTTACATGCCAACAGGAGCGCGCACAGTGGATGCACGTGGTGTCATCAATAGCGGTAATGTAATGCTTCCGGTATCGCATACAGCCAATGGAACCGGTGCCGGTTGGAACTTGGTAGGTAACCCATACCCGGCTACCATCGATTGGGATGCGGCCGATTGGACTAAGACAAACATCAACGACGCGGTGTATATCTATCGCTCGAACATCAACCAGTATGCATCCTATGTGAATGGGGTTGCAGTGAATGGTGGAAGCGCCAGTATTGCTCCCGGACAATCCTTCTTTGTGGAAGCCAACGCGGCATTACCTGTGTTGATGATTACCGAAGAGTGTAAGTCGAAGACGCCGGGTGTCTTCCGATCTGCGAATGAAACACCTGAGTATATGTCGCTGCGTATGAGCATGGGCGACTGGCAAGATGAGACGGTTCTTATCAAGAACGTGCAAGCTACCAAGTCATACGATCGTGCTTTCGATGCAAAGAAGTTGCGCAGTCCTAACACAGAGGCGCCTTACTTGGCTACCATCGACAACAACGGCGAGGAACTTTCTATCAACAGCATCCACATCGATGGTGAAGAGTTGATACTTCCAATTCGAATTGAAGCCGGTGTAACAGGTGTATACACGCTGGAAGTAACAGGTCTTGAGGCATTCGCGAAGGGTGCCTGCATAACACTCGAGGAAGTATTTACACACACTTCGTATGTGTTGACCGAGGGTGAGTCGATTGAGTTGCCTTTGGAAGCCGGCGATCACACATTGCGCTATCAATTGCGCATCGGTGCAGCTGCTTTGTCGAATGTTACCCATGCAGGTTGCTCGACCAACGAAGGCGGCAGTGCAGAAGTTGTATTGCCAACAAACACTACTTCAGTAGTTGAATGGTTGAATGCCGATGGTCAATTGTTTGCTACTACCGCACCGGTGGATGGTGTAGCAAAAGTTGAATCGCTGAATGCGGGTAACTATACTGCGCGTATTACCAATAACGGTGCATGCGGAACTACCCAATTCGACTTCGAAGTTGCTCAGCTGAACAAATTGGGTGCATCAGCGGTGGTATTGCCGTCGAGCTGCCTGAATACCGATGATGGTGGAATATCAGTGAACGTAAGCGGTGGTCAGTCACCTTATCAGGTAATCTGGAACAACGGTATGGAGGGCGAAACCATTGAAAATGCAACTGCAGGAAAGTACACTGCACGCATTACCGATAGCAACGGCTGCGAGGGTACCTTCGAATTTGAAGTGGAGTCGGTAAGCGCGCTGCTGAGCAAATTCGAAATCTCGCACGAGCGCATAGAATTGCAGAATGGTGAGGCGAAGGTGGAGTTCACCAATACCAGCGAAAATGCTGACAACTACTCTTGGAGCTTCGGTGATGGCAGCGATGTGTCAACTGAAGAGAACCCAACACACGCCTACTTGAGCGCAGGTACTTTCGAAGTAATGCTAAAGGCAACCTACGATAACTGTGAGTCGGTAAGCACACGCACCGTGGCGGTTACCGAAAGCAGCACCGATGAATTTGCAGGCGATGTGCTCGCTACTTTGACCGATCGTGGTGTGCAGGTAACCTTCATGTTCGATGAATTGAAGAACATTAAGATCAATGCATACAACGTGTTGGGTCAGCAGTTGATTGAGCCAATCGTTGGTCAGTATGGAAATCAGACTATCACGTTCAGCGATCGCCGATATGCAGCGAATGCAATCATTGAGGTGACCGATTTGAACACCGGTGAAAAGACGTTGATTCGTTTGGGAAGATAAACTGAAAACTATGTGATGTGAAAGTGGTCTCGGCATAGCCGAGACCATTTTTTTTTTCATCTTTGCGGCATGGACGATAAATTATTTGAGACCCTGCTCTATGTGTTTGTTATTGTGGCCGTGGCTGCTGTTGGATTGGTTTTGTACAGAAAAGAAATTGCCTTTATGATGAAGGCCAAAACAAGCAAGGGAAGGATTGTAAACTGGATGTCGGCGGTGATTGGAGGAAAGCGATATTATTTTCCCATGATTGAATTCGTCCCTGAAGGATATGAGCCGCAATTGTTTCGCGCGGAAGATCGTTGCGAAGGCAAGCCCTTGTATGAACCGGGCACCGAGGTCATCGTAAAATACCTTCCCACCGATCCCGAGCATCGCAAGGTTATCTACCCCAAGAATTAATCACACTTTCTTTGCTTCTTTCAGACAGGTTAGCAAGTGTATCGCGCGCTTCAAATCCGTAACCTGGTCGAAGGACATACGTAAGCTGTTTTCTTTTTCATACATCTTTCCTTGGTTCGGATTCAATTTGATGAATTCCAGAATATGTGAGAATTTTTCGCTCTGATAGAACGGCGAGTTTTCTTGTGATATAAAATAGCCAATCATCTTACCACTCTTCAGTACTAATTTTTCAAATCCGATTTCGCGTGCAAGCCAGCGCAGGCGCATGGTTTCTATAAGGGCAATCGTTGGTGCAGGGATTTCGCCGAAACGGTCAGTCAGTTGTTGTGTAAACGTTTCCATGCCTTCTTCACTGTTGATGTCGTCGAGCTCTTTGTAGAGCGCAATGCGTTCAGAAATACTGCTCACGTATTCATCAGGAATCAAAATTTCAAAATCGGTTTCAAGCGTGGTCTCTTTCACAAAACTCTGGGAACGTTGAATCTCTTCTTCGTAAAGTTCTTTGAAGTGTTCTTGCTTTAATTCGTCGATGGCTTCGTTGAGGATTTTCTGGTACGTTTCGAATCCGATGTCATTGATGAATCCACTTTGTTCGCCCCCAAGCAAATTGCCTGCGCCGCGAATATCCAGATCGCGCATGGCAATGTGAAGTCCCGATCCGAGGTCGCTAAATTGTTCGATAGCGCCCAGTCGCTTGCGCGCGTCTTCGGTTAATTGATGCAACGGCGGACTGAGCAGATAACAGAATGCATGTTTGTTGTTTCTGCCCACGCGGCCTCGCAACTGATGTAGGTCGCTCATGCCGAAGTGATGCGCGTCGTTGATGATGATTGTATTAGCATTTGGAATATCGATGCCGCTTTCCACAATGGCTGTGCTCACGAGCACATCGAATGCACCTTCAATAAATTCCGACATTACTTCCTCCAACTCTTCACCTTTCATTTGTCCGTGCGCCGTTGCGATGCGCGCATCCGGGCAAAGTCGCTGAATCATGCCTGCGACTTCCTTCAGGTTTTGCACGCGATTGTGCACGAAGAAAATTTGACCGCCGCGTTGTATTTCATAGCTGATTGCATCGCGCACTACTTCTTCGTTGAACGGTCGCAATTCGGTTTGTATGGGATGGCGATTGGGCGGTGGAGTTTGAATAATTGACAAATCGCGTGCGCCCATCATCGAGAATTGCAGCGTGCGAGGTATGGGCGTTGCAGTCAATGTGAGTGTGTCGATGTGCGCACGCAGCGTTTTTAACTTGTCTTTCACCGCTACACCGAATTTCTGCTCCTCGTCGATTATCAATAAACCAAGATCTTTGAATTTAACCTTTGGAGCAACAATGCCGTGTGTACCGATGATGATGTCGATTTCTCCTTTCTCCAATCTCTTCAGTGTTTCACTTTGCTGCTTGCTGCTCTTAAATCGGTTGATGTAATCTACGGTTATTGGAAACTCTTTAAAGCGAGATGCGAAACTCTTGTAGTGCTGGAGCGATAGGATGGTGGTGGGAACAAGCACTGCAACTTGTTTTCCATCGGTGGCTGCTTTAAAGGCTGCACGCATGGCAATTTCGGTTTTGCCGAATCCAACATCACCGCACACCAAGCGATCCATAGGCGATTCTGCTTCCATGTCTTCCTTCACAGCTTGGGTTGCCTTTAGCTGGTCGGGAGTATCTTCATACATGAACGATGCTTCCAATTCATGCTGCATGTAACCATCGGCTTGAAAAGGGTGTCCCTTGGTGGCCTTTCGCTTCGCATATAACTTAATGAGGTCGAAGGCAATTTCCTTCACCTTCGTTTTTGTCTTGCGCTTTAGAGTTTGCCAGGCATTACTGCCCAGTTTGTCCATGCTGGGCGTTGATCCTTCCTTGCCTACAAATTTCGAAATGCGGTGCAGCGAGTGAATGCTCACGTACAGAATATCACCGCCTTTGTAAGTGAGGCGAATGGCTTCCTGTTCTTTGCCGTTCACATCGATTTTTTGAAGTCCTGAAAATTGTCCAACACCGTGATCGATGTGAACAACGTAGTCGCCCGGTTGCAGCGACATAATTTCTTTGATGGTAAGCGCTTCTTTGTTTTTCTTGAATCCTTCCTTTAACCGAAAGCGATGGTAACGTTCGAATATTTGATGGTCGGTATATACCAGTAGCTTATTTTCTTTATCGATAAAGCCTTCCGAGAATTCTACTGTCAGTGGTGTAAAATTGATTGCGTGGTCCTTGTCCGAAAAAATCTGATAGAGTCGCTCAATCTGTTTGGGTTGGCCGGCAGCAATCACATTGGTATATCCATTCTTCGCATTGTTTGCAAGGTTGGTACTCAGTAAGTCGAAATGCTTGTTGAATGCGGGTTGCGGTTCCATTTCGAACTGCAACGTTGTGCTTTCTGTGAATTTGCGCTGAGAGCCGAATTCTAGGACGCATCCTTTCTTGAGGAGGTCGAACAATTCTTGCTTCGTTGCATACAATTGCTCCGGCGGGGTGCGCTCAAACATGCCTCCTTGTTTTTCGAATTGCTTCTGCGCTTTTTCCAGTTCGGTGTCCATTCGGCTCAAGGCGCCATCGGTATCTTTTATCCAAACGTGCGTCGAAGCGGGCATAAACTCAAGGAGTGTAATGCGCGACTCTTCTGTGGTGCGCTGCGAAACATTGGGAACGATGGTGGCGCGCGTCATTTTAGCAACGCTCAGCTGCGTGTCGGGCTCGAATTTTCGGATACTTTCCACCTCATTGCCGAACAATTCGATACGATATGGATGATCAAAGCTGAACGAGAAAATATCAACGATACCGCCCCGCACGGCGTATTGTCCGGGCTCGTAGACATAATCTACTTTTTCAAACCCATACGTGTGCATCCATTCATCCACAAATTCGATGTCGAGCGTATTGCCTTGAATGATTTCGAATGTTGCCCCGGAGAGTTCATGCTGAGTAATTACCTTCTCCGAAAGCGCCTCAGGATAGGTGATGATGCAAGTGGGTTTTCCGTTTGAATCCGCATTGAGTGTTTTGCGAAGGTCGTTGAGCACCTCAGCGCGCATAGCCACATTGGCATTGTCGGTTTCTTCCACCTCATAGGCCTGGCGAGCGCTGCGCGGAAAGAAATAGAGTTCGATGGGGAGCGAGTTGGTTTTCGAGTCATCCCCCGGAATTTTACCGGCTGCATTTTCCAAATCGTTGAGCATGTATGCTGCTTCTTCTTTATCGGGCAATACAAACAAATGGCAACCGCCTTTTTGTTGCATAACAGAGTAGGCGATCAGCGCAGCACCGGAGCCAACAATACCACGCAGGTGGATTTTGGCATCTTGAGCTTTACTGAGTTCAATCAACTTGGCCACGTTGGAAGAACGCGCATACAGGCTATTCAGATCGGAAATAAACATAGGCAAAAGCCCCCACGGATGTTTCATGGAGGTTGTTGGGTCAAAGATAGGGGTTGGCTAGCGCCTTATCTTTACGCCATGCATTCTGAAGATGGTCTTTTTTACCTGCGTTTCCCACGGGAAGATGGCGCCGCCTTGTTGGCTCAGGGCATCGAGGATGCATTCGAGGTGCAAGCAGGCGAGGAGTTGGATTGGACGAAGCTGAATGAGTGGTTGAGCGCTAGCAATGATTGGGTGTTCGGGTGGATCGGATACGATGTGCGACGTTCCATAGAACAATTCGGAAGTGAAGAGTTGAAACCTTCTGCTTTTCCGCAACTAGTTTTTTTTCGCCCTGTCAATTTGTTTAAGGTTCACGAAGATTCAATCGAAACATTGAAGGGAACGTGGAGTGATGCTTTTGATTCTTGGTTAAAGCTCGAGCCTGAAGGTACATCGAGCCCTATTGTGCTAGAACCGGCCATTGACTATAGCACATATACGCGACAAGTAGAATCCTTGAAGCGAGAAATCGCCTTAGGCAATGTATATGAGCTTAATTACTGCATGCCATTCGAGGCGAATGCCGTTTTAGAGAATCCGGAGCAAACTTGGAAGCGGATGTATGCAAAGACACAAGCTCCGTTTTCGGCTTTTGCGTCTTATGGTCCCTTTCATGTCTTGTGCACATCGCCCGAGCGTTATCTGAAGCGCTCAGGCAATCGTGTTATCTCTCAGCCCATCAAGGGCACCATACGTCGCGGCGCAAACACAGAAGAAGATGAACATCTGAAGGCGCGATTAAGTGAAAGCAAAAAGGAACGTGCGGAAAACGTGATGATAGTGGATTTGGTTCGAAACGATTTATCGCGCTGTGCGGAGCGCAACAGTGTTGAAGTCGAGGAACTCTTTGGAGTGCATACATTCAAAACGGTGCACCATCTCATTTCAACCATTCGATGCGATGTTAGGTCCGAAACTTCAGTGGTTGATTTGTTGCGAGCCTCTTTTCCTATGGGTAGTATGACGGGTGCTCCCAAGGTGAGTGCAATGCAGTTGATTGCTCAGCACGAAGTCACAGAGCGCGGTGTGTATTCCGGTTCGATTGGTTACATCGAGCCAAGCGGTGATTTCGATTTTAACGTCGTAATACGCAGCGTCCAATACGATGCGAGTTCGCAATACGTGAGTTGTCATGTGGGAGGAGCTATCACCGCTTTATGCAATGCGGAGGATGAGTACAACGAATGCCTGCTCAAGGCCGAGGCTGTTTTAGGCGCTCTCCGCGGTGAGTGATTTCTGGTGATAGATATCTACAGAAACCAGAATAGCAATGAATCCCCAAAACGGTATTGATGCTTTGTCGGTATCGAGGTAGTTGTTGAGTACACCGTGAATGAAATAGGTCATGAGACCGAGATAGGCAGCTGCTACGAGTCGTTTCATGTCGCCATTGGGAAGCGTATAAAAAAGTCGAAAGGCAAGGTGACTAATAGCATAGAGCAACAGGAGCACCCATAAAGCGCCGAGCAATCCTTGTTCGCAAAGAGGTCCCAAATATTCGCTGTGCGCATTTCCGCCATCGCCTTGATTGGTACTAATGATGGTGCGGTCTTTCGATCGTTGAAAGGGTGCGTAAACAAACTGATACGTTCCGGGTCCCCAGCCAACAACCGGACGCTCTTTGAACAACTCGATCGCGCAATTCCATCGGTTCAATCGCTCCAGGTTACTGGCGTCCGATGAAACGTTCGAAATCGAACTCACGTGTTCATTCAGGTCATCGCTGCTTTCTTGCTTATTCTGCTCGAGTCCCATCACAATGTCATCCCAGCCAACCAATAGAATTCCTCCGGCAAAAGCTGCTCCGATGGCGAGGTGTTTCAGTTGAATGCGAAGGAGCATTATGGCCAGAATTGCCGCTGCTCCGATAATCGAAATCCAGGCAGCGCGCGTGTAGGACAACACAAGCCCAATGGTGAGAATGAGAAATCCAATGGTCAACAGTACACGCATGAGCACGTTCATATTGCGTTGCATCAGTAGAGCAATGACAACCGGAAAATACATCGCCAGCACCGCGCCGTAGCTCGTGTGATCTTTAAACAATGGCTCCATCACCCAATGCGCGGAGTCTTTGTCAAACCCGAATTGCGCATGTCGGATAACGGTGTACACAATCACCCATGTAAGCGAAAAGAAGTATAGAAGAAGATATGCCTTCATCTTGCGCGCATCGCTGAATACATGACTAGCTATGAAATAAAATGAAATGATGAACCACAATCGGGTCGTCAGAAACTTCAAGCTTACGATAGGAAATTCGCTCGTGACCGTTGTTAATGCCATCCATCCTAAATAGAAATACAAGAGGATGCTGATGGGATGTTTGAATATGGCTTGGTCGATGCTTTTGCCTGAAAGTAATTTGAACACGAAGAGAACGAGCACACCAAATAGAAGGGGTTCCGTGGGCAGGTACATGCCAACTCCGCCAATTTCCAGTTGTTCGAGGTTAATGCTGAAGGGCGTACAAAATGCAATGAACAGGATCAGATAATCCAGTTTGAAGAATGCGGCCCAAACGACGAGAAGCGCCGCCGGAATGAGCATCACTGCATATTGCTCGAAATAGATACCAACCGACAACACCGCAATGAAAATTGCAGAGAAGATGTACAATGTGCGTGTCGGATTGGACGATGATTGCATCATGCCATCAAATTCTGCCTTGTGACCGCAAGCGATTGAAATTGTCGATTACGAGCAATACGATAAACGTGAATACGAAAGCTGATAGTGTGCTCATGGCCACAATCAACCAGCGAATAGGAAACGACTTCTTATCGGCGGCACTGGCATAGTCTACTACACGCATTACCGGGATATTACTTTCCACGTCGATTTTCATCAGGTCATAACGCTTGCGCAATACGTTGAGTTTTTCGTAAGCTTCTTTCAAATTGGTTTCGAGGTTTACGTAGGTCGTACCATATTTTGAAAGGAAATCCATTTGCTCTTTCAGTTTTTGAGCGCGATCGGGGTGACCGCCTGCGATGGCTGTGCCATACATTTCCGTCAATGCGGCAATCTGGTCGAGGTAACTGTATACACCCATACCCTGTAGCACTTTCATGGAATCTTCCATGGTTTTTACTTCATTTAAAACGCTTTGCAAGGAAGACTCAGCGTATTTGAAGGCTGTCATGGCACGCTCGCTGCGCATGCGGTTGGCAACGGAATCGGCATACAGTGCAATGTCGTTGGCCATATCTCGAGCGCGTTCAGGCTTTTCATCGAGTACCGCTACTTCGACCGATCCGAATTTGGTGAGTTGAGCCGATACATTGTTCTGATATTCCTTTGCAATAAGCGTATTGGCACCGCGCTGATCGCGCTGAATTTCATACACATCCCAAAGCTGGTATTTGTCGATGATTTTGTTGCGCACCTGATCGGAGTTGATAATCTGTAACAAGCGTTCAGCATCTTCTTCTTCACCAAACGTGAGTAAGTCTTCCTTTTGCACATCTTCCAGCAGTTGCGCACCAAACGAGTGTTGCTGCTCGGCATATAACACTACAGTGCTCTTGTAGCGCTCTTTGATAATGAGACTAATACCGGCCGATACAACGGCAGCGGCGATAGAAACCAACAGGATCGGCTTTCTCCAGGAATAAAGTAAGATGAATAAATTGGATGACTCCAACGAAATACCTGAGGTTGATTGGCTTTTTTCTGTCATGTTGTTGGGTTATGCTGGCTTGCAAAGGTAAGTTGTAAGGTGCTATTAGGATGGGTTGGATTCGTGACCATTTTCCGGCTTGAGCGAATGAAACAATTCAAGCAATGGAATCATCTTCAAAAGTAATCCTGATGAGATGACCAGTGTAGTAATGAGCGCCATTTCAGCCCATGAATTCAGTTGTATGCCGTGAAGAAAGTAACACGTGGTGAGGGTTATTGATGTAAAGGCCATTGTTCTCAGGATGGTACCACTATCCCACACTCCATAAAGGCGCTGCGTAAGGTAGGTTTGCCAGATGAAAACGAGCAGCTGTGTCATGAACGCAGCCTGCGCAGCCCCTTTGGCGGCAGCGTAGGGTATGAGTTGAAGGTTGAAAATCACGTTACAAACAAGCGATAGCAGCGCTACGATAATGAGTGGTTTCATGCGACCGCCTGCAGTAAGCAAGGTTCCTGTGGTGTATTGCAACGAGAAGAGTGCAGCGGCGCCCATAGTCCATGGTAATACATCTGACGCTTCTGCAACGTTTGTATCATAGAGAAGATTCAAGATGTGATCCGCTTGAAACAACGTGAGAAGAAATACCCAAAGGCATCCGGCGTACAGCAGCCGAAATGCATTTCTGAAGATGGAAGACACACGTTCTTCCTCAGCGAGCATGCGCGAGAAAATGGGCAGCAGCAGCACAGCAAAGAGATAGGCAATCATGGAGAGCATATCGCCGAGTCGGTAAACCATTGCATAGATTCCGGTTTCATAACTACCGCTGAAACGCTCCAGCATAATGGCATCTATGCGTCCACTCATCATGGATAACAGAATAAGAGTTGCATAGGGAGCACTCGAATAAAGGATGGATTTAGCGGTTGAAGATGTAGCGGCCGCATCGTCTTTACTTGAGTTCCATACAAGAAGGAATGCCACGATGAGGGTTATCGCGTAGGCAATCGTTTGTCCGAATATCAGCCATTCGATAGGGAATGGTTCGTTTCTCGGAAACGCGAGAAGTGCGCCGCCAATCAGAACGATGAGGATTACCCGATCGAGTATAGATACAATGCGGTCGCGTCCGAATGCATGCATTCCACTTAGATAGGATCGGAAAAACATAACACCTGTGGCGAGAACCTGATTGATTCCAAGAACGATTAGCAAGTAAACGGCGCGCTGGTCATAGTGTAAGAAACTCGCTATGCCGAAACATACGAGCAGATAGAGTGAACCGAGGGCCAATCGTAAGCGTATGAGTTGTTTTAATTCCTGTCGAACGATGGTAGCCGTAATTGCGACATGTCTATTGTTCCAATTGGTTATACCCAAGTCGGGAATAATATTGATGACAAACGAAAGGTTGAGTAAAGCGAAATAGAGTCCAAACGCTTCGGCACCTGCCCGCTCCTGAACCTGTGCTTCTACAACCAACAGGTAGATGGGTTTTATGAGCAAGTTAGCCCCAATCAGTAGCAGAAGGTTTGGGAGAAATGTCTTGCGTATTGCGCCCATTGTAATGTTGCGGTGCCGGCTATGATTAGTTGTTGAGGCTAAATCGCAATGCAATACCGGTTGAGATATTCGAGGTAGGGAATGAAGTCGAAATTTTCGGCTTATTGAGTTGATGATCGTAGAAGAAGCGAATCGTCAGTTTGTCACTAACAGCCATATCAGCGCTTGTTTTAATACTGTACAATCGCTGTCCTGCAGTTGCTTGGCTTGTTTGTTCAACCATTTTGCGAATCAATGTTACGTTGTCGCGTACGGTAAGATCGGCGCGCAGATTGAGCGTAGTGTTGGCGAGCATCTTGATCGGGAGCTTACTGTTCTTCTTTCGGAACGGATTCGGAACTTCATTGATTTTGTATCCCAATCCCAATGTAAGCGCATTGCTCTTGGTCTCGGTAATCTGATAGTTGGTGAGGCCAAGCGCAAGTGTCCGATCTTTTTTGTATTCCACTTTAAGTTGTGGTTCGTTGGTTTTTTCCTTGTTCTTTTTCTTTTTAGTCTTCAAGGTCATGTCGAGCGAAAGCGGAGTAATCTGTTCCGAAATATTCACTGCGTTGATCTGTCGTTGCGTGATGTAATTCGGGAAATCGCTTTGATCGAGTGTGGTAGGCAAACCTTCTTCGTTGGGAGTAAAGTTTAGATTGCTCACATAACTGGTTGTGAAGGTTGAACGGTAACTGTGTTTGAGGTTGAACTGCTTGAAGTACTTTTTGATGGCGGGTATTTTAGAAAGTCCATCGTAAGTAACATTCCAATTGGGCTGAACCTTCGCCTTGAATGGATTCGAAGACACCTCATTTACATCTTGTCCGGTATAGGCAGCAAGGAATGCAGGTATCACTACGTCTTGCGAGGTTGGTCCCCATCCGCTGTAATAGCCATTGGCTTCAGGTGATGCAGCTTGATAGCTTTCGCCGTTGAGGCGCTCTGAGAACGTTAGGCGGTTGTCCAAAAATGCATCAAACGCATCGTTTTGATATTCGTTCTTTTCATCATCACGCAGGAAGGCGGTTGGCCAGGTAATGATGGAGGCGCTGATGTTTCCGGTTTCCATTGGTGAGTCGAAAACGTACTCACCTGTTTCATCGTCGAGACGGAAGAAACTGGTAAGGTTGCGGCCTTCGGTGCGATTGGCGGTCAACTCAATTTTGAAACTCTTTACAGGTTCCAGATTGATTTTATAATTCCACGTTTCGGAATACGTTTCGTTGTATTGTGTATTGAGCGCGGGTAATTGAACCAACCAGCCATTAGCAGCAGCATTGAGAGCGAAGTTTTCGCCGGTGGGATCTCCCCAAATATCCGTGTTTTGTTGGCCCACCAAGAAGGGTATTCCCGGTGCGTTGAAACTTTCGTCCATTCCAAGGATACGAGAGGGTTGAGCATAACCGGGCAGCAACATACCTTCGTTGCGTGTGTAGGTTCCGTTTACACTTCGTACCATCATTAAGAAGCGCAATGCGGCATGTGCAGGATTGATTGGGTCTCGTTTCTCCTCTTTCTCTTTTTCATCTTTACCAAATCCATCTTTCTTAGTTGGATCTTCTTTTGTTTCTTTTTTCTTCTTGTCGTCTTTGGGTTTCTTACCGGTGTTGATGTCTTTCAATAGCGGCACTTTGTTATAAAGCGTTTCAAGATTTCCTTGCACATTTAACTGCAATTGACGTGTGTTCTGAATGGTATTACCAAGCGAGTCTTGAGAGAACGGAGCTCTATCCCACCGGTAGGTTGCTGCGTAGCGTGCATCACTGCTCAAGAAGTCGATGAGCGGGAATTTTTCGAACGGCAGCTTGTAGCTAAGGTTCACATTGTGGTTGTATGTTGTGTTGTTTCCTCCGGCTTGGATGTTCGTCCACACGGTGTCTTTGTATGCGTCAAACCATTCGGTATTCTCTTTGTCTATGACACCTCGAGGCTCACCAACTAGTGCAGTTGTGTTGGCAGCAAAATCAAATTTCAAGCTCTTGGTGAGGTCGTATTTAAAGGTGTATGCACGTGTCCAGTTCCACGTTTTTTGTACTTGAGTAGTGAGCAGGATATCGCTGTATACACCCGTCAACTCAAGTGTGTTGTTTCGTATTCTGCTTGTTTCGTAACCGCGATTCATTTCTGTGCGGAAACCAATCTGCTTGTAGCTCGGGTAGAAATTGAAATCCTTTATCCACTTGAGATACTTCGAAGTCTTAATAACCGGAATCTTCTCGAATGGCTTAATCTCTTTGGGCTTATTGGTAAATGAATAGTCGAATGCTCCCAAGTAGGTTTTATGCAAGCGCCAATCGATATTGATATCGCGCTTGTATTCCTCGTTATAGGAGTAGGTTACTGAGAAGTTCTTGATGTTGTAGAAGCGATCCTTGCTTGCTCCACCTCCGGCGGGAGTAGGCGGTGGTGGCGCTGCTCCGGCATCGGGTGGCGTTTTGGATGCATCAGCCGATGCTGCGCCTTTCTTCGGAGAAATACGCACGTTGGTGAAGTTGATGCTTCGTCGCTTCACATAGTCTTGCGATTTTTTCTTGATGTCCTGATTCACATTGGGTAAGTCACCCATTTCCAAGTCGGGTTGAAGCGGACTAAAGCGAGGGGTGTTTACAGTTTCGGAATATCCCACGTACATGGGTAATGTCACACCCCATTTTTCCGGGAAAAATTTACCGAGTTGCAAGGTTGAATTCGCATCCAATCCAACAACGGTTTTTTGCTGACGCTCTTGCACGGTTTGTTCCAGTGTGCCCCAGCCGGGTGTCGACATGTTACCGGCAACTGCAAGTGTTGCAAAGTCGGCCATCGTGGCGTTCAAGCGTGCTACTGCAGCCCATCCGCCGGTTTCATCAAATTCAGACAAACGAAGCTCGTTGACCCAAATAACAGCGCACTTCGATCGACCATCGTCGGATGAAGTGAATACGTTACCCAATTTGGCCGGATTACGAACACCAATCATAAGTACCGTAACATTGGCAATGTTTGGATTACCCTTCACTGTAATTTTTGCTTCACCAACGCGCGATGTGTATTCGCTGGTGATAGGTGTTCCCGGCGGACGATTAGCCTTTAGGTTTTGAAGGTCTTTGATGAAGATATCGAAGTTGTTTGCTTCCGGCCAAATGGCTTCGTCGTCGCTGGTATACCACGGTGTCACCTTCATTGGAATTTCATACTCGTAGTAGTTATCGTTGAAATCGGAACCTAGGCGCACAAACACGGTGAGGTCTTTGTCTTTCAGCTCACTTTCGATGCCAAGTGCTTCGGCATGCGAGAACATGCGCAAGCGCTTGTATTGACGTAAATCGAAGTTAACGGTGCGATAGGCTGCACGTGAGTCGCCATCTTCCAGGTTGCAAACTTGATACGACAGTGCTTGCTCGTTGAGGCTGCGAAGGTTGGCGCTGGCAACGTCTTGTTCACGGATAATACCCGGAGGAACTACATACGGAACAGGTTCACGGTTTCCGTTTTCTTCGATGTTCACAGCGGCAATGTTGAAGATGGTTGGCGGAGGATCGCCCATTTCAATTTCGCCCGGAGCTTTTAATGCACCATCAAATTTGCGCCACTCACCGCGCACAAGTTCCAATCGAGCAAAGCGGAGGTTTACCGGTTGCTCCCAGCCTTTCAGGAAAACACGCATGTAACGAATCGATCTGAAATCGGCGATTCCACCGTATCGACTTTCGAATTCTTTGATTGGAATTTTGAATTGATACCAGCGAATCTTGCGCTCCTCTCCATCGGCTACCGTGCGAGTGGTTTCGAAACTATCGGTTATATAGTTGCGCCCAATATTGGCTTCCCCTAAATCATTTTTGCGAAGACTAACTCGGTATTGGAAGTAGCTTTCAATGTTGTTGAGCGTAATATCTTGGTTAATGTCCTCAGAGTTTGGGAGCGTTGTAGCCGTGATAGGATAACCATCAGGGGTTGAAGTATTCGAGTTCCCTTCATTATTGTTGAAGAAAAGGTATCGCTCCAGTGTGTTTAGCTCTGCTGCATCGGCTTGCGAGCTGCGGAAATAACTAAAGTCGTCGTTCGATGGGTCTTGAGCATAGGCAGCATAAGCAGAATCGTTGAGGAAACTGTTCACTTCAGCCAACCAGTCTGCATAGAAACCCGATTCCGCATCGCTGTTCAAACCATCCAATCCTATGTCTTGTGAGGCATAACTTCCGGTGGAGTTATCGAATGCATTGACCACATTGAAGTTATTCGGGGAGGGATACAAACCCCATGTCGAGGTGTCGGTATCGAGAGGAGAGTTCGGACTAGGAAAACCGTTTTCATAAGTCCAGTTGTTATCGTTCAACACGTCTTCCGATACGTTTCCGAGGTTGAAATACAAATCCCCCCCTGTCAAGTTTTCGCTATCGTCGTTGAAAGGGTCCATCAACCAAAACTGGATGAATTGAACGTTGCTAGCTTCAAAGTCGGTGGTGGTTAGTGCTCGTTGAATACCTGCCCAGCGACTTTCAGGATCAAGGAGTTTTCCGGTGGGTGTAAGACCGGCCGACTCATTCGTTCCGAATGGTTTTTCGAAGTTGTACTGACCGCGCTCCGAAGGTTGGTAGTTCAAGTCGAACGTTGCAATGTTGGGAGGTGTACCGGGAGGCAATTGACGATTGGGGAATACCTCACTTTCCAAAATTTCGCGCATGCGATGGTCGCTGTACCAATTGTCGTCAATGATGTTTTGTGGTGTAAGTCCACTCGTAGTGCGGAAGAAAAGCGGGTCAATTACATACCAACTCAGACGAGCGCGGTTGTAATTGTAAATTAAACTGTCCTCGAAATTTCCTTCCGGGAATAGATTGTTTTGTTGCTTCGGTGTGCTGGCCATGAACCATTGGTTCAAGCTTCGCAAATCGATGATGCTCTGGCTTCCTTCAAAGTCATCGAGATAGGAGTTACCGTCTTTCGAGATTGCACGGCTGTGGCCCGGGAATAATTTTGCGCCTTCAGCCGCAAACGATATGTTGGATTTAGCCTTGGTGTCAATAAGAGGAATGCGATCCACCAATCGAGTAAGCCATGGTGCTTCTTTTTGATACGCAAGGTCCAATCCAAGAACCGTGTTGTTAACCGGTTCATCGCCCATGTTTACTTTTTGAGTTACAGGTCGCTCACGTAGGTTTAAGAAAGTGGCTCCTGCGGCGAAGTGGTCGTTGAATTTATAATCGAAACGACTACCCAGCATGGTTTTGAATTGCAGATTGAACATTGAGTTGCTCTCGGTTGAAACCTTGATAGGTTGTCCGCTGCTCAAAATACCTTCATTCAAAATACGCACACGTCCAAGGTTGTAATCTACGGTGTAGTCGATGCCTTCCGTAAGCTTTATACCGCCTGCAGTAACGACAACAGAACCTTGAGGTATATTGAGTGCATTCAGTGAAATTTCCGACCCGGAAGAGGATTGGTATTGTCCTTTGATGCGATAACGATTTAAGTTCGGAAAGAGAATCTGGGCCGCTGTTTTTGTAGAATCGTAAAGTGGCTGGTAAACTACTTGCGAGATGATTTGGTCGGCCAATGCATCTTGCCCCGGTAATCCATCCCGAATTTTTTTTGCGAGGTGGTTACCAAATGGTTCTACTACCGGGAAGTAAATACGTCCGTTCTGAGCATCAATCAATCCGCCGTTGGTCGAAGCGTTGGGTATGAAGTCGAAGAACCCATCTGGGTAGGGCATTTGCTGCGCATCGATTTTATCGAGGTTGAGCACCTGAAGCAAAATCTGTCCATCGAGCGGTTGACGCGGAATATAGTTTTGGTTAACACCGGTAGTTGGGTTGTTGTACCATACATCGAGTCGGAAATTTTCAGGAGCGATTCCGAATGCCCCAAGCGAATAGACGTTCTTCATCATGTTCGCCCATAAAGGCGCCTGAGCACCATTGCTAAGTTTTACGCGGGTGATACTGGGTTTAATCAACTTCAGGATGAGTGCCTGTGGAGCGGCAAAACCATCTTGTGAAATCGTACCTACTTGATACGTGTTTCCGTTGAGGGTGTATTCGTAAGCTACAGCAAGTACCTCGGCGTTGTTGAGCGATTGCTTGAGCGAGATAAATCCAAGACGCGTGTTGTATGTAAACTCGGTCGGGGTCAACTTACGCATGTTGTTCACACGCTCGTAGTGTGTGCCGTTTTGCATGTTGCTGTAACCGCCCGCCGTATTGGTAGAAAGAGCCTGAATGGCCTGACTGCCGCTTAATACCGATTGAGAAAATGCGGAGTTAGGATTGGACGGATCCGTTCCGGTCGTTTCCAGATAAATGTCGTTGTTGAGGTTGGAAGGGTTCCCTCCCGAAGTTACGGCAATATTGGCGTTATCGAAGAGTATGTTATCTTGAAGTGGCAAGCCTCCTGCACCGTCGGTGATGTCGCCCGACATATATTCAGGAGCTTCACCTAAGTCGGTAAATGCGATAGCGTTTCGCACATCCTGTGTATTCGCCTGCAGGTTCACGAGCCACACCTCGATACGTGTGATATTCACTCCGCTTCCTACTACAGGAAGCGAAGACATCGCACGGTCGTACTCTTCTCTGAACCAGCTGGAAAGGAAATAGTGGCGATTGGCTTCGTAATTATCTGCTGTGATGTCGTAGTTGGTTGATTGCGCGCCACCTTGAATGGTAATCTCTTTTCGTTCACCGCGTTGCTGCGATACAACGGTAGTATTGCGTAAACGACCCCATTTGGTAGATACTTTCGCTCCAAACAAGCTGCTGCTTCCTTGAATGAGTGATCCGCTGAGCGGCAACGAAACGTTACCCAATTCAATACCCTGAATAATCTGGTCTTCGTCGCCCGTGTATTGCAACTTCATTTGGTTCTCGAAATCGAACGTACTCTCGGTGTTGTAGTTCACATTCAACTTCATGCGGGTTCCTATGTTACCGACCACGTTGAGCTGAATTTTCTGATCGAAGTTGAAGGTGGTTATTCTGCGCTGACGCTCCGGAATACGCGGGTTGTCGGTCTTGGAAGAATTAACGCCAAAAGTCAATTCGGCCGAACCCTGTGGACGTATCTCGATTTCGTTGGATCCAAAAATGTTCTCGAAACCCTCGCTGCCAATTTTGATTACCTTGGAATATTCGCGGTTGGCTTCGTCTTCTTCTTCCTGGATCTCTTTCCAGTACGAGCTGATATTCTCTGTTTGCTGGCTTTCCATGTACTCCTCGAGCGTCATGGAGGTACGCGGACGATAATCAAACTTTCCACCCACCGATTGCACTACTTCGTATTGACCGGTAAGAGGATTGTATTCTACAGTGTATTGGATGTTATCGGGAAGGGGAACATTGATACCACCGGCGTCTTCAGAAGGGTTTACATTGTCCTCAACCGGCCAAATCAAATCGCCGATAGTGTCATTGGCAGCCTTTTCTTTTTCGGGGCGTTCAACCGGCTCGGGAGATAGGTAGCGGTAGTTGGGATTGGCCATGCCGAGCCACACCAACGCGCTAAACGACAGCACAAAACAAAGCCTTGCAGCCAAAGCCAGCTTGTTGGATGTCAATATTCTTCTCGTCACAGTTGCTTCAATACTTGCTTAATCAGGTCTTCCAATGCAATTCCAGGTTGCATGACCGTGATTTTATCAATGAGTTTCTCGGTTTTGGTTTTGTCTAATCCCAATAAAGTCAGGGCCGCTAACGCTTCCTGTTTTTGGATATTGTGTGGGACACCTACTTTTTCAGTAAGTATTTCACCTGACTTGGCCACCTTATCGTGTAAATCAATGATGATGCGTTCAGCGGTTTTTTCTCCAATGCCCTTGATTCGCTTGAATCCGGCTACATCGCGCATCATTATCATCTGCTTAACCTCTTCCGTACTCAGCCCGCTGAGGACCATACGCGCGGTATTGGGTCCCACGCCGCTCACCGAAATGAGCTTGCGAAATACGTCCCGTTCCGATTCATCAGCAAAACCATAGAGGTGGGTGGAGAAGTCGTTGCTGTTAATGCTGAAATGGGTATACATGGTGACATTATCGGCATCACCCAATTTGCCGAACGTACCCAGCGAAATATGCAGGTAGTAGGCCATGCCGTTGCAATCCACAACAGCATGCACAGGGCTTTTCTCAACGAGTTTACCTCGAACGTAATGAATCATACAGGCATGAATGCGGTAAGCGACTTTAGTTCAATGTGTTGCGTTTTGATTAGAGTCGGTTTTCCGCTAAAATTTAGCGTTGCAAGGGTAGTTATGAAAAGTGAATCTGGCAACCGGTGGATGTCAAAATTTATTCAGACTGAAAACGAGGGGTATAGAAAAGAAAAATCCCGGGAACCCCCGGGATTTTCTATTTCATTCAACCAATTCGATTTTAGTGCAAAATCTCAAGGCGTTTTACTTGAATTTGATCTTCGAAGTAAATACGAACCAAATAAAGACCGGTTGACCATTGATCCGTGTTCACTTGACGAACACCTGAGGCTTGGTAAACGACTTTACCGGAAATATCCATTACCTCGATAAAGCTTGGCAATGCATCGCCACTTTCAATGGTAAAGGATTCATTGGCAGGGTTTGGATACAGAATAGCATCCGGGATTTCTGTTGCAGAAACCTCTGCATCGCGGAAGCCTGCATGAGTTACGATAACATATTTCATACGAGTGAATCCGCTTGCGCATGCATTCGATGGTGTAACTCTAACATAACCTGAGTTTCCTCCTGTCAATACACTGATAGAGTTTGTGCCTTGACCGCTCAAAATTGTCCAACCGGCAGGAACAACCCAATTGTAGGTCGTTGCGCCACTTATGGAACCGATAGAATACGTCGTTGTGATTCCTTGACTCACGTAGCTTAAACCGTTCAATGTAGCGAAGCCGGTAGGCGCAGTGGAGAGATTTACACAACGAGATTGGCTCAAGCCGCAGCTGTTGGCTGCTCGAACGCAGATTGCAGAGTAACCGCAGGTGTTATTTGAACCTAGTGCGCCGCTGAAGTTTACCGTGATGCAAGTAGTTCCCTGTCCGCTTACGATGGTTGCTCCGCTTGGAACTGTCCATTGATAAGAGGTTGCTCCGGTAACAGGTGCTGTGCAATAGGTAACCCCTGTGCGATTGCACAATCCGCTTGTCAAGCCTGTAATGTAGGCCGGACGGCTAGGCTGGCTGTTTACTACGATGGTAATCGACATACATGAAGTAATGCCACAAGCACCGCCTTCAGATCGAACGTAATAAGTAGTTGTAGCCGTTGGCATTACCGCAAGGTTAGTTCCTGTGCCAACGCATATGCCTCCGCAAGAGTTCTTATACCACTTCCACGAGGCGCCGCTCGATAGATTGCCGCCAACTGTTAGCGTTACAGCATTGCCATAACAAGTAGTATTGTTAGGTGCATTGCTTACCAAAGAAAGTGGGCCGCATTGTTGAGTAACGGTTATTGTGCGAGATACACAAGTGGTTGTGTTGCAAGTACCTTCTGCACGAACGAAATAGGTTGTGGTAGTATTTGGGCTAACAGTTATGCTATTGCCGGTTCCAACGAAGGTTCCGCCGCAGCTTCCGCGATACCACTTCCAAACAGCTCCGGTTCCGAGTGAACCTCCATTCACCGTGAGCACAACTGATGCACCGGTGATGATCGAAGTCGAAGAAGCATTAATGTAAGTAGCAGCAGTACTTGGCGTATTAATCGTGAGTGTCAACGTTGCGGTGCTGTCGCAGCCTGCAGCGTTAGTAGTAACGAAAGTGTAAACACCTGAAGTGGTATAGTTTGTACCATTCCAAGTATAGCTGCCACAAGCAGAAGCAGTTTGTTGTGATGAAGTTGGTTGCTTGATAATCAATTGCAACGTCACAGTGCTATCACAACCTGCCGCGTTTTCGAATACCTGCGAGTAGTTTCCTGAAGCAGTGTAAATCGTTCCGTTCCAGTTGTAGCTAATACAGCTTGAAGCCTGTATGGTGGAAGCCTCACTTTCATTGATTGTAAGTTGAAGTGCGTACACTATGTCACAACCATTTTCTGAATCAACGTTTTCGTAGTATCCGGACTCTGTGTAAACAGTACCAAACCATTCGTATTGATCACACGCTGTTACTTCTTCTACTTCAGGACAAATCGTAATAATGTCTGTTACGGTTACTACGGTTTCATTCTGGCAGTCGTCGGTAGCAGTCCATGTGTGGATAATCAATTGCTGTTGCGGACAATCACCGGCAGCTTGTGTTGAAGTGTAGCTGATGGTTGTACTTGGGTCACAAATGTCAACTGCTTCAGCACCTTGTGGCTGTGTATATGTTTCGCCACATCCGAAGAATCGTGCTTGAGGCACAAATATGAATTCAGGAGCAACGTTGTCTTCAACCGTAATGAATTGAGTTGCCTCTGAAATGTTACCGCATGCATCTGTGAAAATGTAATTGCGTTCAATGGTTCCAGGGCATCCACCTGAGTAGAGAATCTCACTGAAATCGACACTCACTTCGCTGCACGCATCGCTTGCTGTGAGCATTGGAATACTTGGAACTTCATCACAGTTAACGGTGATCTCCATCGAATATGAATCAACTACCGGTGCGGTTGAGTCAATTACAGAGATGGTCTGAGACACAGTCTCCGATTCATTACCACAAGCATCCACCGCTTTCCAAATGATGGTGCGGCTGTATGAGCCTGCACAATCGCCTTCGATGGTTACGTCCGAGACAACCATTACCTCTGCGCTGTTGCAGTTGTCATTGGCAGTTGGAGCGGTAAACTCAGGAGTAGCAGGGCACTCGATAGTAGCGTTTTCACCTGCAGCGCTGATAGAAGGCGCAGTAGTGTCTTCGATAGTCACCATGCGAGAAACGGTTGTGCTGTTACCACAGTCATCTGTTGCAGTCCACGACTGAGAGATCAGTTGCGTGCATCCGTCATAAGCGATTGCTGAGATTGCAGTTAACGCCAGTTCTTCATCGCAGTTGTCGGTGAATACCGGAGTGTAAGCCGGAACATCTTCGCCGCACTCAACGGTTACATCTGTTGGTTCAACAGCTACGGTTGGAGCAACGTTGTCAATTACAGTGATGGTTTGGAATGCTACGGTTTCGTTTCCGCAGTTGTCCGTTGCAATCCATTTGCGAACTACAGTGTAGTTGCAGTGTTCGTAGTTGTCGTCATCATCGTCGCTGTCATCGTCTCCGTCTTCGTCATCGTTATCGTCATCATCATCGTTTTCGTTATCATCATCATCATCTTCGTCGCCATCCTCATCGCGGCAGCGATCGTTGTGATGATCACAGTCGTCGTCGATAGTGATGGTTACACTGCCGCAGTTGTCCGTTGCAGTTGGTTCACCAAACACAACTTCGCTTGCACATGCTACAGTGTAGTCGGCAGGAACGAAAGTGAATACAGGGTCGATGTTATCGTTCACCTGGATGGTTTGTGAAGCATACGACTTGTTGCCGCAAGCATCTGAAGCCGTCCAAGTACGTGTGATGCTGTAATTACAGTTTTCGTAGTTGTCATCATCATCATCGTTGTCGCCGTCGCCATCGTTGTCATCATCGTCGTCATCATCACCATCATCATCACCATCATCATCGTCGTCATCATCGTCGTCATCATCATCACGTGAGCGATCACCTTCATGATTAGCTTCATCAGAGTAGCTGATTACAACGTCGTTGCAGCTATCCGTTGCAGTTGGTTCACCAAAGGCAACCTCAGTAGCACAAGCTACAGTGTAGTTGGCAGGAACGAAAGTGAACTCAGGGTCAGTAGAGTCAACTACGTTGATTGTCTGAGA
>JBKCGW010000205.1:0-9188 GCA_046303175.1 Flavobacteriales bacterium | reverse complement strand
CATGAGGTCGTTTAGAAAAGTTGCGCTCTCCACATCAAACGGAGTGCTCATGAATTCGATGCCTGCGGTTTCGCAATAGCGCGCAAGCTCTTCGTATTCCTTCTTCCAAAACTTATCGTATTTCTTGAAAAGCTCAAACTGCGAGCGAGTCGGCTCCTTTGTAATATCCCAGTAATAGGGTGAATCCTTGCTTGCAATCGTTTCGGCCTTGTAGGTTTGAAACTTGATGGCGTGAGCACCTCCTTCTGCAGCTTCGTCGATGAGGCGTTTTGCAAGCTCCATGGAGCCTTCGTGATTCACTCCTGCCTCAGCGATGACATACGGGTTATGCAGTACGCGAGGGTTGTAGTTATTGAGAAAAGATACTAGTTTCATAGGGCTAAGGTAATGCGTATTCTTGAGATACAGGCAGGGGAAAGAGGGTGTATACGCTGCATGGCGTCCCAATAGAGATTAGAAGTCTTGGTCAGATCAAACAGTGGACCTTACTCATCACCATCCATGCAGGCACATGGCGGTGACATGATGATTTTACACTTCGGCAAACCTATTTTCAAGCGCTCTTGGGTTTCGCTGCTCATGGCATTATTCAGCACATCCATCACCTTGAGGTGCTGCATTTCCGTGAGTCGCTCCGGATAGTAGGTAATGGGATTGTCCCAAAGGGCGAGTGTTTCCAGTTGATTCAGCCGATCTATGTCGTCGGGAATTATTTCAATCAAATTGTCGGCTAGGCTCAGCGAATTCAAATGTTGCAAGCGCAACAGGCTCGAAGGTATGCTGTCGATGTCGTTGTGATCGCAAGCCAAACGTTGCAACAATGGAATCTCATTGAAACGATCAGGTAGTTCTTGCAAACGGCATTTGTTGAGTCTCAACTCCTGGAGGTTCGGAAATTCAAATACCGCAACCGGGAAATCAATCAGTTTTTGCTTGGAAAGGTCCAGACGAATTACTTCCGCCGGATTCTGCATCGCTTCATGGATGTTGGTAAACACATGTGTTGTATCGAGCTCCTTCAATGGTAGAATCTGCGCATGCACTGCCCCTGTCGCAACAGCAACCATGCAAAGAATCCATGCATATGTTATTTTCCTAACCATTGCAAAGCTGCCTGACAATCGGACGCAATAGCACTTTTCAGTGCTTCAACCGACTCAAACCGTTGTTCGCTTCTTAAAAAATGAAGTAGTTCCAGTTGAATCATTGCGTCGTATAAATCTTTATCAAAGTCGAAGATATGCGTTTCAATATGGACCCTATCGCTCTTGTCAACGGTGGGTCGCACACCAATATTTGTAACCCCCTTAAAAATTCCATAGGGAGTGTGTACGGAAGATACATAGACACCTGTGGAGGGTATGAGTTTGTGTTCAAAAAGAACCTCCAAATTGGCCGTTGGAAAACCGATGGTTCTACCCAACTGCTTGCTTCTTACGACCTTGCCCGTGATGCTGTATGGTCGACCCAGAAAAACCGCAGCCTCATCCGCATCGCCGCGCTCGAGTGCCGCACGAATTTTCGTTGAGCTAATTTCAATGGCATCCACCTCGAGCGCCGACACTTCCTCAACCTGAAAGCTGAAGACATCTGCCAACTCCAACAGGGTGTTAAAATCACCCTCTCTGTTTCGTCCAAACCGATGATCATGACCTACAACCACTGTATGCGCGTTGATGCCCTTCACCAAAATATCACGCACATATTCGAATGCCGAAAGCCTCGAAAGAGCAGTCGTAAAAGGATACACAACCAAGTGATCCAACCCCGCTTTGCTCAGTTCCTCCACTTTTTCTTCCGGACTCGACAAAAGTGACACCCTATGATCGTCGGGATAGAGCACCATGCGCGGATGAGGATAAAAAGTAAGCAGCACAGACTCACCATCGATTGCCTTTGCGATCTCGGTAATACGATTCAACAAGGACCGGTGACCCAAATGGACACCATCGAATGTGCCGATGGTGACAACGGCATTTCGGAAAGTAGGCAGCGCTGAAAAGTCGTAGTGTACCTGCACGATTGAATTGACTAGCACAAAAGTAGTAGATGCAATGAGCTATAAAAGCAAAAAGGCCCTCATGTGAGGGCCTTTTGATTTTTTTAGATGCAATTAGTGCGTTACACTGAATTGACGGCTAAACATTTTCTCGCCATCTACAACCATGTTGAAGATGTAGTTACCCGCAGGGTATTCACTTACGTTCAGACCAAAGGTGTTTGAACCCTGATTGTACAATCCAATATTGTCGGTCTCCATCAATTTTCCTTGAATGTCGCGCACGTCATAGGCAATGTATGAAGCAGCCTTTAGGTTGAACTGAACCTGTGCAAGGGTAGAAGCCGGGTTTGGGTTAATTCCGAAATCTGTGAGGTACTGTGTCTCTTCCTCTACACTCACAAACTCGTTCATCACCAAGCGGATTGCAGGCGATGCATCCGTAAGGAAGCCTACACCGAAGAACCACAAGAACTCACCCTCTGTAGTTGTTTCGGCCCAATAACCGGTGCTGAAGTCAGAGTCGATTTCATCGATTGCCTTTACAGCAAGCTCTTGTTCTGTTGCAAATTCTGTTTGAATACCTGCGAAATAGCTGATTCCTTCAGTGAGTTCTACAGGATCATCGAACGTCAAATAGATTGGGTATTGCTGTGACGCACCGGTTGGCACATAGAATGGCTCTACCTCATACTCACCGTAGGCAACATACTCGGCGTCGCTCAAGTTGTAATCTGTGTTACGAGCAAGAAGCAAGACATTGAATGGACAATAGTCGTCGGTCGAATTGTCAAATCGAATACTCAATCCGTAGGCGGTAGAGCCCGGATTAAAGCATGTCAGGTAGCTTCCGTAACCGGTTGGGTTGTATGGATCTGCCGCCGTTCCTGTGCCTAAGTAAGGCGTCATCTCCGTGTTAATCAACGCCGGATCATCGTGGCCGTACTCTCCTTCCACAACAAGGAACTTCTTGGAAAGGCTATTGTTTTCCGGTGATTCGTCTGTTCCGATATAGGTCACAGAGGTACGCACATAATATTCACCAGCAGCCGAAGGAGCCCAGTTGGTAGCAAGGAATAAGGTGTCGATTGGATCGCCCGGTGTGGGGCTTTCTGCGTTTGAGTATACAGTTACAGATTCTGTAACCGAAGCCAATACGGTAGTTTGAGTAGCGTCCAACACTTCAGCTGTAACGGTAGCTGTTTGTGTGATTGTACCCAAGTTTTCGAACATGGTGCCAATCTGCAAACCTCCCATCGATGGGTCAATCGCTTGCTCGAGGGCCAAGCAACGATACTCGTAGTCGGCGAAAATATCGCCATTCGTTACTTGCAATACGCGCAAGTCGTTTTGAACCGGATTCTCATAGGCACGGATATCATCGATTCCCCAGAAATAGTGAGAATGCGAAGAGTTTCCATCGGGTTGCCATCCGAAGCGGATGATAACAGAACCCTGACCTGCAGCTGCAGCGGAAATATCTACAGTAGATACCAATGGGTTTGCTGAAGCGTCGTTAGCGCCACCTGTAAATTCAGGAGCTGCATCGTATACAATCCACGTAGCGCCACCATCGTTACTTACTTCAAGCACGAATGGCTTTTCATCGGCACAGCAGTAGCGGAATGCTTGCTGGAACTCGAGAATAACACTTGGACATGCGCTGAAATCAATTGGTGAAGAGATGAGGTATCCACTCACATCTTCGGCAGGGTTTGTAGCGGTGATTTCGCCACCTTGAAAAAAGTCTGCATCGAAAATTACCCAACCATTATCGGCAGTAGCCGAGGTGAGTGCCTGACCTGGATCAGAATAAGCACCCGCAGGGCTGTTGGCGTCCGCCATCATCCAAATGGAATTACCGCCGGTATCTTCAAAGGTCCAAGCGCCGTTAGCACCCTGTCCTGCGAAACCATTGCTAAAGTCTTCGTTGTACACATCACGATCTGCGCTTACTTGTATTCCGGAGAGTGAAAGCGAACCCTCGAACCGTGAGCGCTCAATCTCCTGCTGAGTGGCCATGCGAGGCTTCTCCGCGGGGCGGGGTTGAGCCGCGCTAATATTCTTCTGCTGAGAGTAGCCTACGGTTGAGGCCAACAGCATCATCGACAAAGTAAAAATTTGTTTCATGCAATTATTGGATTTTACAGCGGTGAAATTAAGACATTCTATACATCTACATACAATCAATGGCAGAAGTTCCCTCCAGTGCGGGCAACAAAAAAAGCCGCCCCTTGCGGAGCGGCTTTCGTGTGGTTTAAACCAAGATTATTGTACAGTCACCAACTGAGTTGTTGAAGCGTTGGCAGAATTCACACGTACAGTGTAAACACCTTTAGCCAAAGCAGAAACATCAACGGTTGTGTTCATGTTGAAACGCTTTGATTCAACCAAAGCACCCACGCTGTCAAATACTTCTACAGAGAAGTTTTCACGCTGATTGGTAGCAATGGTGATGATGCCGTTTGCAACAGGATTTGGGTAGATGTTTACACCTTCCAATTTCGCTGCTGTAGACTCCTCAACAGAAGATGTTGGGTCGAAGTTCATTTGAATTGCGAATGCATTTCCGTTTGAGTAAACCACGCCGTCAGAAGGTAAGTAAATCAAGCTAGCACCGCCTGGCTGTGGCACTGTAAGGTCATCGAGGATACGGATATCGCTGGTGTTACCATTGCTGAAAAGAGCAGCGCTCACGTAGTAACCGTTTGCATCCAATGAAAGTGGATCAGTCAAAGGAATGCTTACAAAGCCATTCGCAACATCAGCCTCAGTAACTGTGTACTGGTCGCTGTAGCCGAGTGGGTTATCTACAACATCGCTGAAGATGTCGAGGGTATCGTGAACCTGAACAAGGATATCACCACCTGCAACAGTCGTGCTGGTAAGCTCAATACGAACACTGATCAAATCAGCAGCCTCTGCCAATTGGTAGTAGGTCATAAGCATGATTTCATCTGCGTTGTCTGTGAAGCTGTTTGTACCCAATGAGCTGAGTACTTCAGTACCTGCAGGGTGAACACCCAAACCATCCATTGAGTAGATACCAGTTGCAGGGGTTACTTCGTAATAACGAAGAGCGCCATCGTTTGAAGCATCGCCATCGGTTGCTGACTGGTCGCTAGTAACAGTGTACGTTACGTTGTGCAAGCCCAAAGCAGCAGCAGAAGCAACATAATCGTCTACCAACATAGTGTCACCCGGAAGAAGTTCAGCCTGTGTGTAAGTGCTAACCGCGCCATCCATATCGATGTTCACAGTAACGTTCGTCATAGCCTCGTAACCGAGGTTCTTAACGAAACATCCGATATTCATATCAGCAGGCACCTGGTTTTCAGGAATGCGTGCATATTCTTCGCCTGTTCCGGTTGAAGAAACATACGCGTTGAACAACTTCGCATCGTGCTGGTATTGCTCGTAGATCTGAACGTCGTCGATATACCAAGCGTAACCCCAGATACCGGTGAAATGGAAGCGAACCCAAACTTGAGAAGCGCCACCTGCGATTTCAGAAATGTTGAAGCTACGTACGGTTGGGTTGCCCGGAGAAACGCTCTGAGTCAACTCACCATCTTCCCATACACGGTATACACCCGGCATGCCACTGATGTCCATTGTAGGGTCGTCAAGCGTTGGGAAGGTTCCATCGGTGCTAATCACCAACCAAGTTTGCTCATCGGTAAAACGACGGTATTGAGTTTCGAACTCAAGAATTACGTTTGGATAAGCTGAAAGGTCGATTGGTGTAGCTGTAGTGATGTGCGGCTGCTCGTATGCAACACCTGCAGAGTTGTTAAAACCATCTGAGTTATACATCGCGTAACCATTGTCGGCAGTAGTGCTCACAATAGCAGGAGTACCATACTGGCCTGTGCTTTCCAAGCCTGTACCGATTTCGAAATCTGAATTGAAAGTACCATCGTGAGCGATGATCCAGTTCGATGCGTTTGAAAAATCATCTTGCCAGATGATATCACGGTCTGCAGAAGCAGCACCGTTGTTGCGGTTCTGAAACTCTTGATACTGCACTTTGCGAGCAGCAGGTGCGATGTTGCTTTGCGCCTGAGCTACCACACAGCTCAACATAACAAGAGCAAATGAGTAAATTTTCTTCATTGAATTATGATTTAAAAGGTCAATTAATTGGTCGCCAAATATAAAGATTTGACGGAGATACAACGATTTTACAAAATAGAATGCTCCTACCCTACCTGAGGAGTGAGGATGGTTAGGTTATGCTGTGCGCTTTTCCGCCCTTGCAGCAACGCGAATACTAATCTCATACAAGAGCAGTATGGGCAATGAAACCAACAGCTGGCTGGTTACATCAGGAGGTGTGATAATAGCGGCAACAATGAGGTTCACTACAAATGCGTGCTTACGGTACTTGCGCAAGAACTCCGCAGTCACAAGTCCAATACGGCTGAGGAAATAGACCACCACCGGCAGCTGGAACACCAACCCGGTGCCGAATACAAGAGATGTAGTAAGCTTCAAATATGAGAGTAGCGTTGGGCTGTTTTGAACGTCTGCAAACGTGTAGTTGCCAAGGAACTGAATACTCAAAGGTGCCAACAGGTAATAACCGAATAACACGCCGGCAAAAAACAATAGCGACACATAAAACACAACTCCCTTCACTGCCGATGATTCCTTCTGCTTGAGGCCCGGCTGAATAAAACCCCACAACTGCCAAACTATAAAAGGAAACGCCAAGATGAGCCCGCCGACCACGCATACCAAGATATCAGCGTTCATGTTACCGCTCATGGTGGTGCTTTGCAAAACAAGCTTGGGAGGATCGAGACACAATTGATCACCGAGTCCTATTGTGTGCGACCAATCGCAAAAAGCACGATAGGTTACGAAATCGGCCTTGCGAGGCCCCATGATGATATCGTTGACTACAATATCGTGAAAGATGACAACGATTATGACGCCTATGACCACGCCAACGACCGACCACCACAGCCTTCGACGCAACTCCTCGAGGTGCTCCAAAAACGACATATCTTTTTGCTGTTCGGCCACGGCTAGAAAATTCCCTCCTTCAATATGTCGTGCAAATGAATGATACCCTTGTATTTATTGTCGCCCAAAACCACCAGTGTCGTGATGTTGTGTTTCTCCATCACTTGAAAGGCTTCCACAGCAAGCGCCGTGCTTTCTATTGTCTTCGGTGAACGACCCATGATGTCTGAGGCCTTTGTCTTCGCGACATCCATTTTGCTGCCAAGCATGCGACGAATATCACCGTCTGTTATTACTCCCACGAGCTTTCCCTTCTCTATTACCGCTGTAGCTCCCAGGCGCTTCGAGCTGATTTCTACGATTACTTGCTTTACAAGACTCGATGGTGCAACTTGCGGTGCGGCGTCGTTACCCAATAAGTCGGATACGCGGGTGTACAATTTCTTGCCGAGCGCACCACCCGGATGCACGCGTGCAAAGTCGCCGGAAGAAAAGCCGCGTTGCTCCATCAGGGCCACTGCAAGCGCATCGCCAAGGGCCAACTGCAAGGTCGTGCTAACGGTTGGTGCAAGGTTGTTTGGACAAGCCTCTTGCTGCACCGGAGTGTGCAACACAATATCTGACTGCTTTCCCAAAAAACTCTTCTCATTGCTCACCATGCCGATGAGGGTATGACCCATGCTCTTCACCAAAGGCGCAAGCACTTTAATCTCCGGTGAGTCGCCGCTCTTCGAAATACAGAGAACTACATCATTCTTTTGAATGGTTCCCAAATCACCGTGAATGGCATCGGCGGCGTGCATGAACACAGCCGGCTGACCTGTACTAACCATTGTTGCCACTATTTTCTGAGCGATGTTTCCGCTCTTACCAATCCCTGTAACAATGAGGCGTCCTTTGCTACGAATTAGTAATTGAACGACCTTTTCGAATCGCTCATCCACCAGCTTCGCTTGCTGCAACAGGGCTGTTCCCTCCAACTCCAGCGTTCGCTTCGCCGAGTCCAGAATAGATTGTTGTTTTTTGGCCATGATTATGAATCGGCAAAGATGCACACAACAATAGGTTCCCACGAAACAAATCAGTGTTCTAACGTCTGCACAAGACGGGAAACGCGTCCAAACAAATTACCCTTTAACTTGTTCTCAACGTGCCTGAATCATCGACAAAAACCTTGTAAAATCAGGCGTTACAGACCATTCCTTCCATTGCAAAAAAGAATTTTTTTGTTCGCGATTTCAACGCTACATTCGCTTTCCTTTTTTTAAAAGGGTGTTAGCACATGGTTAATCTTACCGGTTGTGCTACCAGAAAGATAGTTGAGACGCGTGTAACCTAATTGAGTATGCAAACACTTACTGACTTATCTCCGAAAGATGCGCTGAAGCAATTTTTCGGATTCAATAATTTCAAAGGGCTCCAAGAAGGAGTGATCAATTCTGTGCTTGAAGGCAACGACACCTTTGTGATCATGCCTACCGGTGGAGGAAAATCGCTTTGCTACCAATTACCGGCTATCATGCTTGAGGGAACAGCCATTGTTGTTTCTCCGCTCATTGCACTCATGAAAAACCAGGTGGATGCCATCCGCGGATTTTCTGACTCCGATGGTGTAGCCCACTTCATCAACTCATCGCTCAACAAGACTGAAATCAACCAAGTGAAGAGCGACATCCTCGAAGGCAAATGCAAACTGCTCTACGTTGCTCCCGAGTCGTTGAATAAGGATGAAAACGTGGAGTTCTTTCGCGGAGTAAAAATTTCGTTTGTAGCAATCGATGAAGCGCACTGTATTTCTGAATGGGGTCACGACTCCCGTCCGGAGTATCGACGTTTGCGTCCAATCATTGAACAGATTGCTGACTGCCCTATCATGGCGCTTACTGCAACTGCAACGCCCAAGGTTCAGCAAGACATTCAGAAAAACCTCGGCATGTTGAATGCGAAGCTGTTCAAGGCTTCTTTCAACCGTGCCAACTTGTACTACGAGATTCGCCCAAAGAATAACGTAGGCAAACAGATTATTCAATACATCAAAGCCAATAGCGGCAAGAGCGGTATCATCTACTGCCTGAGCCGCAAAAAGACCGAAGAAATTGCAGAGTTACTGCAGGTCAATGGCATCAAAGCATTGCCTTACCACGCAGGTATGGACGGTGGGCAGCGCAGTAAGGTGCAGGATAAGTTTTTGATGCAAGATGTGGATGTGATATGCGCC
>JBKCGW010000204.1:0-2415 GCA_046303175.1 Flavobacteriales bacterium | reverse complement strand
GAATAGAACCAATACGGTAGCACCAAACAAACCAATGACGATGAATAAACCTATTGAAATAAGAAGTAGTAGTTTCTTAATCATGAGGCAAAAAATAGTAAGTCCTTTATAACTCAGTGAAGATCTTTATGAAATGAATTGAACATGGGGTTTTTAAAGGTGAAATGGTGTAGTGGTGAAGTGGTGAAGTGGTGAAATGGTGAAGTAGTGAAATGGTGAAATGGTGAGATGGTGTAGTGGTGAAATGGTGAAGTAGTGGGTGGTTGCCCTTCGTCCTTCGTCCTTACTTCGCAACGCGAGCCGTCCTCCAGACATCGCCATACCGCGCTTGAACCAAGTAAATTCCCGAAGGCAATTGCTCAATCGATAGTTGAGTGGTTTTGCCTTTATTATCTAAAACCAATTTGCCGGAATAATCCAACACTCTGATTGTTTCAGGTGCTTCAGTAAAATTCAACACATCCGTTGCCGGATTTGGCCAAACATGCAGGGGAGTGCTCTCGGTGTTTTCCACACTGTACCAAATGCAATCGATACCCAAGAGCTCTCCGAAATTGGGAGATGTAGCAGCGTTGGGAAGTATTTGCAAGACGATGGGGCCTGCGCCGCCGCTGATGTATTCCGCTTCCAGATTGATGCTATCTGCATGCAACTGCCACAGCGTTTGGGGCGAAATAACCAAACTCATACAGTCGATGGTTTCGTCGACGCACTCGAGCCATTCCACGTGTTGGTTGGTGGTTATTGTTAGCCCTGAGTAAGTAAATACTTCCATCAAGCCATTAAACGCCTGAATAATGATGGTGTCGAAAATTCCTGTGGAATCGCCATACGAGGTAAGCTTGAACTTGATGGTGTTGTTGGTGCACAGCACATCTGTCCAGATGCAGCTATCGGCTTGGCACGTGGGTGTCTCCACATGCAAACAAATTTCTCGAATACCCGGGTACAGCAATACGTTGCTTGATATTCCTTCGGCGATGATACCGCCCTCTGTGGTCCAGGTATAAGTTGCTGTTGAGTCAATCCACTCGGCATCGAGTTGCACGTGCATGGGCTCGCTGTTGTCGATAGTGAAAGCTGCGTTGCACAGTGTGTCTTGGGCGCTCATGGGCGAGACGAGAAGCAGCAGCATGAGTAAAAGTGTAGAAGTTGATTTCATTGTTTGGTTACATGAGATGGCAAAAATACCCTGCCTTTGGCTTTGAGGATTACGGATGACTGATTACGAATTACGGATTATGGGTATGTAGAGATTTTGGTTTGATGGTATTCATTCCATATCAGTGCGATCATTGCATGGGCATTACCGAACTTCAATAAAAGAAATGAATTTACCCCAATCCGTAATCCGTAATCCGTAATCCGTAATTCGTCATCCGTCATTTAATCACCGTCGCCTTATCTGCCTCCTGTATCATCTTGTCACCCTTCGCTTCTGCATCTTTCACGAGGTTCTCTGATTTCTTCTCGGCGGCTTTGTAAGCGTCGTCTGCTTCTTTGTTGGCTTTTTCCAGGGCTTTCTTGTGCGCTTCATCCGCTTCCTTCTTGGCCTTGTCGGCTGCGATTTTCGCTGCGGCTTTCTCGAGCGGATTGCGCGCCTTGGCTACCAAATCATCGGCTGCTTTGTAGGCGGCTTCTTTTCCTTTCTTCGCCAATTCCGCGCCTTGTTTTTTTGCATTGTCCCGCTGCACCGCGGCATCAGCCAATAGCTTCTCGCGTTGCGCTTTCGCTTCTTTCACGAGTCGTTCCTTCTCGGCAATGGCTTTCTCAAGCGCTTCGTTTTTCAAATTGTTGAGTTGCTCTTTCACCTCGGCGATGGCTTGTTCTTTCAACGACGCAACTGCATCTTCGCCCAAGGCCTTGCTCGTTACGTTCACCTTCGGATCAGTTACGGTTCCCGTGATAACGGCAATCACATTCACTTTCGATCCCACGCTCATATTCGATCCGAGTTTCTTGTTGAGCTCGCCAATCCACGTGTTGGCTTGCTGCATCGCCCCGCTGGGGAACATCGTCATGGGCACGTCCATCTCCACGTTGTAGTTAATGGCTTGGTCGAGCGTGGTGACGCCTGATACTTTCATGGGCATTCCGTCGATGAGTTTTACGGTAAACGGATCAACGGTGATGGTACCGTTCACAATCTTGAACGATACGTTGACATCGCCCACGCTTTGTGGCTGCTTCAGTTTGTCGAAGTTGATTTTGTCGGCCAGTTTTACCAGTGGCGCAAAGTCTTTCACGACCACACTTTTCGTTGCAAGCTTTCCACCGCCATTCACCGTTGGATTAATCGGCATCATATCCTGGCTTAGTGCGCATTGCATATTCAATTGCGTGCTGAACTTTCCGTTGCAGGCTTTGGCTATGGGGGCGAGTTTTTGGATGGTTACGAACTGTGTTGCAGCCTTG
>JBKCGW010000203.1:0-4654 GCA_046303175.1 Flavobacteriales bacterium | reverse complement strand
TTCACCCAATGGCAATGGCATTTTGGGGATGGCTCTCCGGTAGTTACAACTTCGAACAACAACAATGTAACGCATGTATACAACCAGCCGGGTGTATACCATCCTTTTCTAACGGCCATTACCGCTATAGGCTGCCGCGATACTTCTTGGTTACAAACCATTGAAGTTGGAAGCCCGCCTACACCAAGCTTTTCTATCTTTCCAACCCAAGTATGCATCGGTGAAGAAATACAAGTAACCGATACCAGTTCTCCTTCCGACAGCATCGATACCTGGCACTATGGCGGCGATGAGCATATGATGTATTCCTGCCAAACAGATCAAAATCCCACGGTTGTTTTTACTTCTAGCACGGGTACGAGTGAAATTACCATGACAGCAGGCTACCATGGTTGTTACTCAACTTCTACACAAGCCATCACCGTTGATGGTCCGCTAGCCGACCTTACTCATACTTGCAACTGCGAGTCTCCTTTCACATACCCGTTTACGGTCGAAACTTCCGATACCGATTACTGGACTTGGGATTTTGGTGACGGCACTGTGATTGAGAATTCAACTGACCCAACGCAAACACATGTATATGCCCAAACAGGAGATTATACGGCCGTTGTAACAGCCTATAATGCTACCTCAGGATGCGAACCATACGTCGATGATGTCCTCATTCATGTGCGAAACATTCAAGCAAGTTTTGCACTGGCTGATTCGGCATGTTCCGGAATACCTGTTTACTTCGACGGACTTGCCTCCACACATGTTGCGGCATATGAAGCAGATTGTTACAATAGCTTCGCTTGGTATTTCGGCGATAATACTCGTCCAAAGGTGAGCAATGGAACCTATCAACATGCCTACAATTCTGCCGGTCAGTACACTGCAGAATTATGGGTGGAAGACATCAACGGCTGTGTGGATTCAACCTCTACGACTATTTATGTTTCGGGGATTGACGTTGACCTAGAATATACCGTTGACGGTCCATGCCTTCCCATGGGGGTTTCTTTTCAGCCCAATGCCACTTCCGACATGCCGTTAATTGCCTACGCATGGAGTTTTGGTGATAGCGAAATGTCATCAGAAGAAACGCCTTCGCATACGTACCTTGATGAAGTGCTGGACGCGTTTGGAAACGTAGCACCGTATGAAGTCACTTTTCAAGCTACCAATTCGTTGGGATGTATCGAGCAAGATTCTGTGCAAATAATCCCCAATGTGCCCAATGCAGAATTTTCTGTGTTAGGTGCCGACGAATTCTGCTTGGGTGGTACTGCCGTCCTCGATCCCGGGATTACTCCGCTTGGAAATCAGTTTTTGTGGGATTTTGGTGATGGCACAGGATCGTCAAATTATTCTGCGAGTCATCAATATGCAGCACCCGGACAATACGATGTGTCACTTACCGTAACCAACGAACTAGGCTGCTCTAACACTGAAACGTATGATAACTTCATCTTCGTGCAGGATTTCCCGCATGCCGGATTTGAATCAAGTGTGGAAGATGGGCAGCCCATTTGTTATCCGGTGCAGATAACCTTTACCGACACCTCTGTGGTGAATCCATTTGGAGAAAGATCTTGGGACTTGGGTAACGGAGATCCTGCTATTGGAAATCAGTCGGTAGGCACCAACTACAACGCTCCAGGCAATTATACTATTCAGCTCATCGTTCAGTCCACAGCGGGGTGCGCCGACACTACCTCGACCACCATTGAGGTGGTCGGCCCGATAGGGAATTTTATCATGAACCCTTTCAGTATTTGCCGGGGTGATGAAATCAATTTACAAATTACCGATACAACGGATGTGATGACCTGGCAGTGGGATTTTGGAGATGGCTTGGTGGAACAGGAAGGCGATCTCATTACTCATGACTATGAATTCGGGTTTAACCCGGCGAGTGGACAAACATTGGTATCGCTCATCCTTTGGAACGAAGACTCGATTTGTTCGGTGGTGCAAAGCCAGATGCTCGATTTCGTGGATGCCTATGCTGATTTCGCGAGAAATACAGAGGCGGGTGTGCAAGACACAGCCCATTGCGTGGGCATTGCAGATAGCTTCACCAACTTGTCATCGGCAGGCTTAGATGCTTGGTTTTGGGATTTTGGCAACGGACAAACCTATTCCGGGGTCAATCCGCCAAGCATCACGTATGAACCGGGAACCTATGACGTGATGTTGGCTGTGTTGGCTCAACCTGAAGGCTGTGTTGATACTATAACGAAGGTGATGCTGATCCATCCACTACCTCAGGTTGAAGCTTTGGGTGGAGCCATTTGTTTGGGCGACAATTTTGAGTTGAACGCTACGGGAGGTGTTACTTATGAATGGGAACCCGAGTCATTGGTAAACGACAATCAGTTGCAAAATCCTATTGCATTTCCGGACAGCACTACTGAGTTTATGGTAGTAGTAACTGACACCAACGGATGTGTGAACAATGCCAGCACAATGGTTGCTGTATACGAGCCGCTGGATGAGGTCGACATGCAGCAAACGCTTATTATTGGTGAAACATATGAATTGGATTTCCCATACGGAGGCGGCTATACCTTTGACTGGACACCTGATGTTTGGATTAGTTGTACCGACTGCGCCAACCCGATTTTTCAGCCCTTGGAAGATACAGTTTATTACGTGACTATCGAGGACACATTGGGTTGTTATTCGATTGTTTCTAGGTATGAGTTTGACGTGTTGTTACTATCTTCATTAGATGTCCCCGATGCCTTCACACCCAACGGCGATTCTATGAATGACATCGTGTATGTGGAAGGATGGGGGATAGAGCGCGTGCTGGAATTTAAGATCTTCAACCGGTGGGGCGAATTGGTATTCGAAACCACAAATGTGAACCAAGGCTGGGACGGGACCTACAAAGGGCGCGATCAAATGGCTGATACTTATTCTTACATTGTGAGTGTAAAACCGTACATTCAAAATTCACCCCTTACCAAACAAGGATTCATTAATTTGATTCGGTAGTGAGAAAGTTATCACATTAAGTGCTCATCCATGATTTTCTATTCGAATGAACTCAATTGGATTTTGGAAGGTGACTAACTAGCCTTATCTTGGATTTTACGCGTAATTTTCACAGCCAGTGCTCGCGGTACAAAGCGGGCAGAATTTGCAAGCATGTAATTTACGAAACCATGAATGGCCACTGTTTTTCCTTTCATCATGGCCGCATAACCATAAACAGCCACTTCTCGAGATGTAGGTAATTTCTTTCCCTTTACAAGATTACTTTCTTCCATCGCGGCAGCAGCTTGAAAGCCGCTTTCAGTTGCACCCGGACAAAGTATTGTAACGGTCACCCCTTTATCTCTTACCTCGTTGTCCACAGCTTCCGAAAAGCTCAACACAAAGGCTTTCGTTGCGTAATAAACCGCCATGGTTGGCCCCGAAAGAAATGCGGCAACGGATGCAACATTCATAATTCTACCATTTCCACGCTTCACCATATCCTGCAAGAACAACTTCGTGAACTGCGTTAGGGTAGTGATGTTCAAATGAATCATTTGCTCTTCCTTCACCCAATCTGTTTCCGCAAACATGCCGAAGTCACCGAAACCGGCATTGTTAATCAAGTAATCTACCTGAATGTTTTGGCCCTTTATTTCGTTATAAACCTCTAGAGCCGAATCATGTGCCGATAGATCTTTTCCGATGGTATACACGTGAATCTTGAATTGACTTTCCAACTCAGTCTTGAGTTCATCCAGCTTTGCTTTGTTTCTTGCCACCAGCACCAAATCGCCACCTTTTGAGGCATGCACCCTTGCTAATTCTAATCCGATTCCGTTGGATGCTCCTGTGATTAATGCTGTGTTCTTCATATTGCTGAAAGTTGATTTTTAAATATTGAATAAGGCCGCGAATGTACTCTTTTGAGTAGCCATGGGAAGACCGGATGACTTTATTTCACTTTAGATAACATTGGAGTATGCCATCATCATGGCCAATACAACAATTAGGAAGTCAATATTTAGAAGCAGATTAGCCCAATCAGAGTGTACTCTCCATTGTCTTTTTCCCTGAGTTGATCAATGGTTTTCCCTGCAGCGCTTGAATAAGCGTGATAACTGCCAACAAACCATACATGATCGAAAGACCAATCGTAAGCTTCGTGTTTTTGAGTAGGTAATAGGAAAGTAGCGGCAGGACTTGTAGCGCGTGCATTCCAATGAAATGCGACACACGCAAATCACCCACGGTTTTGCTCCAGCCCAGGATGAACCAATTCGAGTTGTCATTCATTGACCCCACACTATGACTCAGCCTTGAACCCATAGCAAACCCTTCAAATGAAAAAACAACGAAAATGATAATACCCAAACGAATCGCCCAGAGGTAGTAATGGGGAAGGGTAGGGAAGTCGCTCTTGAAAAACAACCAGCCAACATAGGCTGTATACAGTGTAACCGCTGAAGCAGCCAATGCCATGAGGCTGAACAATACGGAATACAGCTGCGTGCTTGTATTGTAATGCGACAGCTGCCCCCTGCTTGCTTGAAATGCAATGTAAAATATCTCGAAACCGAGCAGAACAATGACCGACCAGTTGAAGATTCGGATATTGAAATCGGGCAGATAATAGCAGTACCAAGCCATCGACCAGGCAAACAGAAACGTGGAGAAAGCAAAC
>JBKCGW010000202.1:0-11936 GCA_046303175.1 Flavobacteriales bacterium | reverse complement strand
ACTAACATTGGCGAAGAGCTCCAGTATGAAGTTGTTTTTTCCCCGAGCGACACGGCGGAATCAAGCAAAGGCATTGCGGTGTTGCAAAAAAGAGGAAATCTCGTAACAGGAACCATACTCACTGAAACCGGCGACTACCGCTACTTGCAGGGTGAGGTGGAAAACAATACGCTTTGGCTTTCGGCTTTCGATGGTACCCACCTCTTCTATCTGGAGGGCACACTCAAGGGTGATAGCATTACCAACGGTTTGTTTTTAAGCGGTAAACACTGGAAAGAAAACTGGATTGCAGAAAAAAGCATCACCAACACGCTTCGAAACCCGTACCGCATCACTACGCTGCAAGTCAACATCAACCCGCAATTCGATGTGCTCAGTAGCTCAGGTGATACAATTCATTTCGATTCTACAACCTGGAAAAACCATGTAACTATTATCCAAATTATGGGTTCGTGGTGTCCCAATTGCACCGATGAAAGTCGCTTCCTGAAAGAACTATACGCCAATCACAAAAACGATGGCCTTCAAATTATTCCAATCGCATTCGAAAGGGGCGAAGACGTAAAAACAGCGTGCATGCGCGTGCAAAATCAATTCAAGCAACTCGGTGTTCCATACCCCTTCTACTACGGTGGAAAATCAAGCAAGGAAGAGGCACAGAAAACTCTGAGCTTTCTAACCGAAGTACACTCCTTTCCAACTACCATTTTCATTGACAAAAACGGTGTCGTTCGTCGCGTTTATACCGGGTTCAGTGGACCTGGAACGCACGAAGAATATGAAAAGCTCACTTACCAAATCAACGATTTCGTTTCGAGCTTATTAAGTAATTAATCACAGATTAAGGAATACGGCTATTCCACCAGAAACCGTCATAACCCTGCGGTCATTCAAATCAGCTCCGGCAAACGTGCTCGACTCATCGCGTATGTAAGCACCGTAACCAAAGAAGCAATCAAAACTAACAGACTTCAAGGCAAAATGATAGCCTGGTCCGAAGCCAATGTTTATTCCATTCGATTTCACATCATACGGCTCATAATAAGACGATACAAGGCTTTCGTAGTAATACTGCTCATCTTGCTGATATTGATATTCTACTCCCGCATGCAAAAAAAGATCACCTACCGAATAACTCTTAAGGCGTTGATAGAATGTAATCCCACCATTGTAGTATTGATTTGTATTTGATGCATACGGAATAAAAGACACCTGCACCCCAAAGTTCTTTGGCCAATAACGGTAGGCCAAACCCTTGCCATTGGTTGAGCTTAATACTGCGCCAATTCCGTGTTTTGAGTAGTTCTTTTTTTCTTCTGACACATCGGCTTGACCTAGCACATTACAAGACAACATTACGGTGAAAATCAGCACCATGTAATTACGTATACTTTTCATAGTTACTCGTTTTTAAAATCACTTATTACATCTACTTTTAATCGCTCATCTCGGTTGGCCACATTCCACGCTGTGTGAAACACTAGGCGGGTAATTGTTTCCATTTTGTTGTACAAAATTTTCGGAGCATCATCACCGGGTTTGTGGTAATCCTCATGAACACCACTAAAATAAAAAATCACCGGAATATTGTGCTTCGCAAAATTGTAATGATCGCTTCGATAATAAAAACGATTCGGATCATCCGGGCGGTTGTATGTATAATCCAAAACTAATTTTGTTTGCTCTCGGTTGCATTGCTCCGAAATTTTGTGCAAATCCGTACTTAACTTGTCTGATCCAATCAAGTATACATAATTAGAATCCTTATGCTCCGGATCGATTCGCCCAATCATATCAATATTCAAATCACACACGGTTGAGGCAAGCGGAAACACTGCGTGATCGGAATACCACTCACTACCCAAAAGACCTTTCTCTTCACCGCTCACATGCAAAATAAGCACGCTTCTTCGCGGGCCATTTCCGGCCTGTTTAGCCAGTTGAAATGCCTCGCCAATTTCCATGGCCGCTGCTGTGCCACTTGCGTCGTCATCCGCTCCATTGTGGATTTGACCATTAATAATACCCACGTGATCATAGTGAGCAGAAACAACAACCACTTCGTTCTTCAATACAGGATCACTACCCTCTATAAAAGCCAACACATTTTCAGCTTCGACACGATCGATTTTTTGTTCCACATGGAAATCGGCATTGACCTGTAATGGAATGGGTTTTATCATCTTTCCTTTATTGAGCTTTGCTTGCAGCAACTCTACCTTTTGACCACTGGCATTCAACAGTGCATTGGCAAAATCCGGTGATATATAGATAATCGGAATATGTTCAGGCTCAACAGATTTTTTATCGCGTTCCAATTGCATGCGCGGCTGTTCCAACCAATAACGAACACGGCGCATATACATTTCATAATTCGTATTTACAACCAGCAATACACTCGCTCCTGCCTTCTGCGCTGCCTCTGCTTTCAGGAAAACATCATCGTTCCAATCCGATGTTTCGTTGCTTCCTGTGATCTTACTCTTTCCCTTCTTATTGATGGGCTCACCTTGCAAACACATTACCCAACTCCCCTTTGTAAGAGTCTCTAGTTTCTTGTAGTCATTGTGGCGCTTATCACGAATACCATAACCGGCGAAAACTATCTTGCTGGTTCTCAAATCCTGTGCATCCATTCCGAAGAAATAGAAATGATCCAAAAAGGAATACAGTTTATCGTTCACACGGGCAACAGAACCAAGATTCGTTTCCTGTCTCAATGGATAGGTTTGATACCAAGAACCTTTCACACAAGGTTTTAGTCCAATTGACTCATAGTATGTAGAAATGTAGGCCGCCGCCTTTTCCTGTCCTGCTGTTCCGGTTTCGCGACCTTCAAACTCGTCTGATGCCAATGTATAGACGTGTCTTTTCAAATGATCGGCAAGAATTGTAGAAGCCCAAGTAGATTCAGGGCTTTGCGCAACAAATTGATCCACGTGAAATACGAGGATTGCAAGTACTAAAAATCTCATACACATGCTATTTTTTTCACTCTATTCTCATGACGACCGCCTTCAAAAGGAGTCGATAAAAACACATCCACTATTTGTTCGGCATCTTGCTCACTTACAAAACGGGCAGGTATACATACAATATTGGCATCGTTGTGCTGGCGAGCCAATGCAGCAATCTCAGGAAGCCAGCAAATAGCTGCACGTATGTGCGCATACTTGTTCGCTGTCATGGCCACACCATTTGCTGAACCGCATATCAATATTCCCAGGCCACCTTCCGTTTCCACCGCTTTCGCAACAGGATGAGCGTAATCAGGATAATCAACACTATCAGCCGATGACGGACCATAATCCTTTACGCTATACTCGTTTCCTAACACTTGTTTCATTCGCTCCTTCATTGCAAAACCTGCATGGTCAGAGCCTATATGTATTGTCTTCATTTGTGTATTTAGCAAAATTGATACATCTAACCCAACTGATAGTCAGAAGCTTCAAAAATAAAGCGACACTTATCAGCAGCATGTATGATTTTTCGTGAATTATAGTTGAAGAAGTATGAACAACTTTATTTGTTTTAACACGCGTACAAGCTGCATAGGTTAGAAGGTCTACCATTGCAATAGTAAGTTTTCGCTTAGTACCATGATTTCCTCAACACAGGAATACACAATTAACAAGTTTCTTCAACAGCTACTTTTAGAACAACACCACTTTTACCCCGAGTGTTAATAACGACTTCATCTACTTGATATTCATAAAACTTTATGCCTTAAAACGTGTTAATGGAAAGACCCGGTTGTTGTACAACTTATAAAAACAAGGTTTCTTTCAGAGAATTATACATCCTACCAACAGCCCTATTATCTATAACTAACTATTTAAAGAAATAATATGAGTAATTCAATTGAAAAGAAAAAAGAATCTCTTGTGATGAATCTTGATTGAACGAATAGTTTTGTGCTGTGATGCAAAAGGGAATTTTCATTGGGGTGCTGCTCTTGCTGTCTGTCGTTGGATGGGCACAACCTCAGTTTACCCAGTATCGATATGAAAATGGCGCTGTAAGCAGTGAAGGTACGTTGGTTAATGGAAAACCCGAAGGTTTTTGGAAAACGTTCTATCCCTCCGGACAATTGAAATCAGCGGGAAATAGAAAGGAATTCAAATTGGACTCCACGTGGAATTTCTACTCTGAAAATGGGTTGCTACAAAAATCAATCGACTATCGAAACGACCAGCGCAATGGTATAGAGCGTTTGTATGATGCTGAAGGGCATTTGCAAGAAGAATATGCATATGAGAATAACATCAAAAAAGGAAAGGCACGTTGGTATTACGATACAGGTGAATTGAAAAAAAGTAGCCAGTACGAAAACAACAAGGAAGAAGGAAAGGCTACAGAATACGATCGTGATGGACGCATCATTACGCTTTTGACGTATCGGAATGGATTTGTATATACCGAAGAAAGGATTAACCGATACGATGAACAAGGTAAGAGAACGGGGGTTTGGCGGGATCTTTATGAAAATGGTTCTTTACAGATGGAGGGTAATTGGTCGGTTGGAATGAAGAACGGTGTTTTCAAATTTTACAATCGCAAGGGTGAGCTAGAAAAGTTGGAACGATATGAAAACGATGTATTGATTATTGATGATGCTTCTACTGCAATTCTGGATATTCGAAAGGAATACAATGAGAATGGAACCATTAAACAGATGGGTACCTACAGGCAGGGTAAGCGACAAGGGAATTTTAGAGTGTACAATGAAAAGGGTGAGGAATCAGGTGGAGCATTGTATGACAACGATGTTCTTGTAGGTGAAGGCATGATCGATAGTTTGGGTAGAAGGATTGGCGATTGGAAGTTGTTCTACCCGGATGGAAAGGTGCGTGCCCAAGGAAAGTATGTAAGTGGTTTACGAGAGGGAAACTGGACTTATTTTTTCGGCAACGGAAAAACCGAGCAAACCGGTGTATACAAGTTGGATTGGCCTACAGGTGTATGGAAATGGTATTACGCCAATGGTCAATTGCACCGTGAAGAACAATACAGAAATGGAAAGGAAGATGGTTTATCAACGGAATATGATTCGTTGGGAGTGGTTATTAATGAGGGGGAATTTGTTGCAGGAATGCGCAGTGGTAAATGGAAATTGACTGTAAACGACCACCTGGAAGAAGGACAGTTTTTGGATGGTGAACGAGATGGTATTTGGGTTGGATATTATGGCAATGGTAAGAAAATGTTTGAGGGGGAGTTTCAATCGGGTATACCTGTAAATAGACACCGTTATTGGTATGACAATGGCCAAATTGAAATGACCGGAAAATACGAGGGAGGAGAAATGGAAGGACGCTGGGATTACTTTGATCTTAATGGATTTCCCTCGATGCAATTGGATTATAAGGAAGGAAAGGTGGTTCGTATCAACGGACAAAAAATCAGATTACCGGATTCGGAAGAAGAATGAATCAATACATCACGGATATACTAAATCATCCTGTAGATAAGCTTGCACTCCTTGAGTGGCCGAGCATGACTATTCTGGATGCAAATGAAGAGTTCTGTGCCTATTTCAAATATTCGAAAAATGAATTACTGGACCGGGCTTTTCATGCATTGATTTGGAAAGATGTGCCACGTGAAAAACGAGAACACATAGAACAACACATTAAAGAGCATGGGTATGTTTCTTTACTGGAATCGGATCAGCAAAAGTTCATTCAAATTACAAGAATCGAAAACGATAAGCGAACATTCGTATTGGTCAGAGTGTTGGATATGCCAACGCACAAAAAGATTATTGAGCGCGAATTAGCAGATAGTGAGCAACGCTTTAAAACGCTTTCGGACGTTGCATCTGAAGGTGTTTCTTTTGTTCAAGATGGGCTCATTATGGATGCCAACGAACAGCTAGCGAGAATTTTTGGTTTCGAAGGATCGCAACAATTGGTAAATAGAAAGCTAATTGAATTAATAGCTGTAAGTGATATTCAGCGCATCATGGCAAGTGCGGAAATTTCAGCAATCAACAGAAACGAAATACGCACAACTGATTCGTTGGGAAAATCCATATTTCTAGAAATTACAGGTAGTTATTTGCAATACAAGGGAAGCCGCACGTTGGCGCTTGTATTCAATGATGTTAGTGCAAGAAAGCGAACCGAACAAGCATTGCAGCAAAGCCTGGTAAGCTTTCAGCGATTATTGGAAGATTCACCAAATGGTGTTGTGATTATAACAGACGGTCGTATTCAGTACCTAAATCAATCGGCATGTCGATTATTGTCTGTAGATGATGAAGATGACGTGTTTGGTGATCCATTCGAAAATTATGTGGATAGTAATTATCGAGCAGAAGTACTCCACGACTTACAACTCATTCGTGATGGTGGTGAGGTTTTGAATAAGGAAGTGCGAATGGTAACCACATCTTCTGAAACGATTGATGTGGAGCTAAAATCCACCCTTACAGTTTACGAGAATAAACCATCGATTCAAGTTACGCTCAATAACATTACGGATCGAAATAAACTCTTGCAAGAGCAGATTCGCGTGCGTTTTGTGGAAGAAATAAACGCAGCATTAAAGGCAGAAATTGATGAGCATCGAGCCACACAAATCAAGTTGGAAAAGCAACAGCGTCAAACGTTGGAGCAAACAGCCAAGATGGAGTCAATTTTCAATAGTACTGAAAATCTCATGATGTGGACATTGAATTACAACTATGAGATGACAGCAATGAACGCGAATTTCATGAAAAACATGAAGCTAACGTTTGGTGAAGAAGTGAAAGAGATGGATAATATGATGGCTATTCTGCAGCGCCATGTAGATCACAACTTTTACCAAGGCCAGTTGCAAGCGTTTACCAATGGTTTCAAGGGTAGACCTCAACAGTTTGAGTTGCCTCTTCGCAACGAGAACAACGAGACGGTTTGGTGGCAGTGTTTTTTGAATCCGGTATACTTGCACGGCAAGCTGGAAGAACTTTCGTGTTTGGTTTACGACAATACGGACAGAAAGGAGATTGATCGTAAGATTCGTGACTCATTGAAGGAGAAGGAGGTGTTGTTGCAAGAGGTTCACCACCGAGTAAAAAACAACTTACAGGTAATCTCGAGCATTCTCAATTTGCAAACCTCATATGTAAGCGACCCACATACGCTCGAGATTTTACGCGAAAGCCAGCAACGCATTAAGAGTATGTCGTTCATCCATGAAACAATTTATCGCACTGCTGATTTTAGCAGGCTTGAGTTCATGGATTATATCAAAACGATTGCGTCCAATTTGATTCAGAGTTACCGCACAGCCAGCACAGCAATTGAGTTTGTTCCGGAGATGGAATCGGTGGGATTGAATTTAGATCAGGCAATTCCTTGCGGATTGATCATCAACGAGCTGGTAAGTAACGCGTTGAAGTATGCGTTTAAGGGACGAAAAAAGGGTCGACTGGGTATTGTGCTTCGTGAAGAAAACAACGAGGTAATATTGGTGGTCAAGGACGATGGAGTTGGTTTACCAAAGGATTTTGCATTTGAAAAAAACAACTCGCTGGGTATTCAGTTGGTTTATGCCTTATTGGATCAAATTGATGCCACAATGAAAGTGGATCAGTCGAATGGAACGGAATTTTTCATTCGTTTTCATCGTAAATAGTAGCAGTCACCTTATCTTGCCTCGGTAAATCTCTAAAATTACCTGTTATGGCAGTCAATATTCTAGTAGTAGAGGACGAAAGCATTGTGCGCAAGGATATCGAGCGCAGCCTTGAAAAACTTGGTTATCATGTAGTAGCGCAAGCAGACAACGGAGAAAGGGCTATCGAGCTGGCACGCGCTACAAAGCCGGATGTCGCGTTGATGGACATTCAAATTAAGGGCAACATGACGGGTATAGACACCGCTGAGGCTATCAAACAGGAAATGGATATACCGGTAATTTATCTTACCGCCTTCGCCGACGAGCCTACTCTCAACAAAGCAAAGATTACCGAGCCACACGGCTACATTTTGAAGCCGTTCAAAGAGATTGATCTTCACACGACCATCGAAATGGCAATCCACAAGCATGGTAAGGAGAAGGAGGTTCGTGTCGAAAATGAGTTGCTGCGCTCGCTGACCAGCTTTAAATCAAATGCAAACTATCTTTTCATCAAGCATCAGTCGAAGCTGGTGAAAGTGAATACTGCGGATATTTATTACGTGGAAGCGCTGAAGGATTACATGCAAATTGTAACCTCAGAAATGAAGTTTACCATTCACGCTACCATGAAGGATATTGAGCGAAAACTTCCGAAAACCGTATTTCAGCGCTTGCACCGATCGTATATCGTGAATATGGATAAGATCGCTGCCATATCGGGCGGAGATGTAATTCTTGCCGATATCAACAAGGAGATTCCTGTAGGCGGAAACTACCGCGAGGAGTTTGGCGAGCGCATTAACATTCTCTAATTATCGCATTAGCAGTACGCTTCCTTTTTTGACGAACAAATCAGCACGACCGCGCACAATCATGTCGACCGACCAATTGTATGCGCCGTCCTGAGCAGGTTCGCCTTTAAAGGTTCCGTCCCAACCCTCACCCGGTATGGTCGAGGTGAAAACCTCGTTGCCCCAACGATTGAATACACGGAACGCATAGTATGTGATATTTGACCCGGTAACTACGGGATAAAATGTTTCATTGTAGTTGTTTTGATCGGGGGTGAATGCAGTCGGAATATAAAATTGCAGGCCGTTGTATGCCTCGATGGTTTCACTGTGATATGCGTTACAACCAAACAAGTTCGATACTACTTGTGTGATTTCGTATTCGCCGTCGGCGGCATACACGTGCTGATTCGCGCCATCGGTTGTGCCGTCGCCCCAGCTGTAGTTTATCTCAACAACATCCGCGCTGGTTGCCGGCGAAACAACAACAGATGGGTTGTCCGTCAACTGATCAATGTTCCACGTAAAACCAGCTGTAGGACCAGGATAAACAACGATAGGCTGATCGAGTGTGGCGCGCGCAACACAACCGTGTGTGCTGGTCACCTCAACGTCGAGAACATAAGCTCCCAACTCATCGAGCGAGAATTGACCTGGATTTCCTTCAGAAACAACCTCTCCATCGATGGTCCAAAGCAAGCCGGCAATGTCAGAAGGCCCACCTACAGCGACATTCGCAAGTACACCGGCCTGTTGGTTTACACAGTAAGTAAACTCATCAACGGGCAAGGAAACTTCAGGAATAGCATATACCCAAACACTATCGACAACCTCACTTCTACAACCAAAGTTGCTTACCGCACCGAATGTATAACTGTAGTTTGCTGCTTCGTTGAACTCATAGCTGGCTGCTGCTCCCACCATCGGATACGGCACGCCTTCTATGCTCCATTCGGTCAATGAAATACCGCCGGATGGTATGCTCGCTGTGCTTTCGAAGTGGGTAGCTTCTCCCAAACAGTGACTATCGGCATGCGCTGTTAGTATCGGGGCATATCGCACCACCACACTACGCTCTGCGTGATCCAAGCATCCGTGTTGTGTTACAACTTGAAGGGTTAGGTTGGTAACACCCGCGTTGTTGAACACAATCAGCGTATCACCGGATGATTGAAGCGCCACGTCGTCGTAACTCCAATTCCAGAATGCAATGCTGTCATTTCCAAAGGTGCTTATATCATTGATAACCGTAGTGTCTTTTTCGCACGCTACAGAGCTCTCGAAAGCAGCATTTGGTATATCAAACACCATAAAGGTTGTGTCAATTCTCGCAACACATCCTTCGTTGCTTTCAAGTGTAAATACGGCAGAGTGCTCTCCACCATAAGTAAAACTGAGGTTACTAACGCTGTTGCCCACACCGGAGTAGAGCGAATCTACAGCCCATAGAATGGTGTGTATGGTTGATCCGGAAACAGTGGCCGCTGCGTTAACATGCACCTCTTCGTTTGCACAAACATCGTGGCTATCGATTACGCCCCTGGGTGTTGCGTGTACCATATACTGCGCTGAGGAGTGGTTGTAGCAACCGAAGTTGTCATAAACATGAAGAGTTACATTGGAGGCTGAACCTGTGTAGGTGAACGGAAAATCCTGGGCCTCTATGCCATCTACTGTGAAGTGTGTATTAGTAGCACCATCAAGCAACAAGCTGCTATCGGCCTCACAAAAAGACCTGTCGACTAGTGTTTCAACGTAGGGCAGGGCAATAATATAGATACTGTCGATGGCGGTGTTGGAACAACCATTTGGTCCCATGTATGAATAGCGCGTTAATACGTATTCACCGGAATACAATTCGGTATTTAGCGCGTTTACCCCAACTCCATCGATGGTATAAAACCCTGTTTCGCCTTCAGGAAAACCACCCATCAACATCAACGCTCCGGTGTTGGCGCACACGGAATCAACAAGCGCCAATGCTACAGAAGGAAGCGGTAGTATTTCAACCTCTATCGTTTGCTGATGTACACAATCAGAATAGTGCGCTGTCAACTCAAACGAGAAGGAAGTATCTGCTTCCACAAGGAGTTGTCCTGATTGCGCACCCTGCGAAACCCAAGGGTGAGTCCATTGAAGGTTCTCGGTGTTTAGAACCGTTACAATTCCTTGCTCTCCGGAACATAGATGTTCGGGCAATAAAGCGACAGCAGCATAATTCTCGACCACAATGGTATCGGTGCAGTGTATGTAAACATCGCAGCCATTGGGGTCGGTCATCATGATGGATGGACAATACTCGCCGGGCTCTGTATAAGCGTGAGAGCTTGTGGTTCCGCCAAATGGGTCACCGTTTCCATCATTGAAGTCCCAGAAATAATCAAAGAGTTGATCGTTCGGGTTGAATGCTTGAAAGCTAACTCCGAAAGGCGCACAGTTAGCTGTGTCCAACACTTGCGTGAAGGGCCCAACGCTGGAAGAATAATTCAGAATGTCTTCAATGATGAGTGTATCAGCACAACCATTGTTTGCGCCAATTACAAGGCTCACATCATAAACTCCGATGGGATATGTGTGAAGCACTGTATCGCCAATTCCGGTTTGATTATCTCCAAAATCCCACCAAGTGTAATCACCCCCTTCTGTGGAGGTGTTTTCCAGGTTGACAGCAAAAAGACAAGTATTCAATACGGTGGTAAATTCTGCTGTGGCCACAGGGCTGTATACATCAATTGTATTTGGGTCGCACCATTGTGTAGAACAACCGGCGCTGTTGGTAGCAGTTAAACACACGGCATATGCTCCGTTCATCGCGTAGGCATGCACAAGGCTATCGCTGCCGTTTGATGTTGAATTGTCGCCAAAGTTCCAATGGTAGGTGGTGTTTGGTGGCGCGAGTGATGTGTTGGAAAAGAACACGTCTTCACCACGGCACACGGGCGGCGCATTCCAAGAGAACGAAGGCACCGCGGGCAATACAGCCTCGAATACGATGTCTCTTGAAGAGGAACATCCATTCGAGTCAGTCACAATCAAATGTGCGCCGATGCCATTTGTATAGTTGAATGGAGCGCTGAAATAATGCGTTGCACTTTGTTCGGTGGACGCAGATCCATCAGTGAAGGTCCACAACCATGAAATCGCTCTATTGTTGGTAGATTCAACATGTACAGACACACGACCGCTGTCGCATGCGTTCACAACGTTGGATGTTAGATCTGAGAAGTCGCCACCGGGCCATACTTCGATAGCATCGGTGTAGGTAGTTTCTGCTTCGCAACCGAATTCGTCAATTACAGCAACATGAACATCGTAAATACCACCATCTTCAAATAGCAATGAAGGCCACTCAAATGAAGTAGGATCGTCGGAAGTATTGGAGGTTGATTGTCCGTTGTGTTCGTGTTCAATGCTCCATGCCGCAGCGAAAGGGTTGTCGTTTCGCTGCACAGTAATGCGATCACCGTTTTCAATAGTGATTTCCCAGAAGTCATGATTTGCTTGAGTCGATATACCAACCGATAGAGGTGCACA
>JBKCGW010000201.1:0-13137 GCA_046303175.1 Flavobacteriales bacterium | reverse complement strand
TGCGATGTGATGAGTGGGTTCGATGGACACTCGTTTTGCACATTTTCTTTCTTACTTGGAGCGCATATTTGTTTCTGTCCGACGATTCGATTCGGAAGCACCGTGCTTCTGTGTTGGCTGCGCTCACAGGTGTTTGCGTTACGTTTCAGGGTTTTGAAACCATCGTGTTTCCGCTGCTATGTGCCATCCCTGTTCTTTTTTATAGAACACATTGGATGCCGAGAACTTGGTGGTTTTCTCGTGTTGAAATCAGAAATATACCCATTGTGAATAACCTCGCAATTGCTTCTTGTTGGATGTTGCTTTGCATGGTGTGGCCGTTGAAGCAAGTAGGAGCTTCTCTTTCGGCAGAGTTTCCTTCTATGCTCGCTTCATTTCTTTGGCTAACTGCACTATCGATGAGCGAAGATCTTTTCGTCGAGGAACAACCGGATGCAACCTTGCGATTGCTTGGGCAACGAGGCTTGCGCATGCTAGCTGTATCGTTTGTTCTCCTAGCAATGTCCTTGAGCTACATTTTTCACGAAAGCCAACTCTCGGTTTGGCTTTCTATGAGTGCTTCACTCCTATTGTTGTTGTTAATGCCCGGCGGAAAAAGAACTGCTATCAAGTCTTGGCTCATCGACGCCATGATTGTGTTGCGCTTTCCTTTTTAAGACGAAGCAAATACGGCGTCGAGTGCACGTTGCATAGCGAGAATGGTAGTGTCGATATCCGCTTGCGTGTGAGCTGCCGATACAAATCCTACCTCGTAGCCGCTGGGTCCCAGATAAACTCCTTGTTCCAACAACGAGCGATGGAAAGGGGCAAACTTCTTCATCTCTTCACTATCGATTTCATCGCTGCGGCGAATGGCTTTTTGATCGGAGAAGGTTACCCAGAAAATACTTCCTACACTGAACATGTTGAACTTGTATTGCTTTTCGCGGGCATAATTCAACACATTGTTTACGAGGTAATCTGTTTTCTCCTTCAACTCTTCGTAAAAACCGGGACGCTGGCATTCTGTAAGCTGCGCAATGCCGGCTGCCATAGCCACCGGATTTCCGCTCAATGTTCCTGCTTGATACACGGGGCCTTCGGGTGCAACATGGCTCATTACTTCTGCGCTCGATGCATAAGCGCCAACAGGCAATCCTCCGCCAATAATTTTTCCGAACGCCAACACATCGGGTTGTATGCCATAATAGCCCGATGCTCCTTCGAAGCCTACACGGAATCCGCTAATTACTTCATCGAATAAGAGAAGTATCCCTTCGCGTGTGCATACTTCTCGCACATAGCGCAAGAAGTCTCCCTCTTGCAATAACAGACCATTATTAGCGGGTATAGGCTCTATAGCCACAACTGCAATTTGTCCGCGGTATTCACTTACCGCTTTATCCAAGGCATCGCGATCGTTGAGCGGAAGAACGATAGTCTCTTTTGCGTATGCTTCAGGTATGCCTGCAGAGCTTGAGGTGCCGAGCGTTGCCAAGCCACTACCTGCTTGCACCAACAAGCTATCCACGTGTCCGTGGTAGCAGCCTTCGAACTTGATGATTTTATCTTTACCTGTGTAACCTCGAGCCAAACGAATAGCACTCATCGCGGCTTCGGTACCACTGCTCACGAAACGAATTTTCTCAATGTATCGGTGATTCTTTATAATCAAATCAGCAAGCTCGTTTTCGAGTCGGGTAGGCGCTCCAAAACTGCTTCCATTGGCAACAGTCTCCTGCACCGCCTTCACTACGGAAGGATGGGCATGGCCTAAAATAAGCGGACCCCATGAGCAGCAGTAATCGATGAATTCATTGCAGTCTTCATCCCACACACGAGAGCCTTGACCCTTTGCAAAGAAGAGAGGGGTTCCTCCTACCGAGCGAAAGGCGCGCACCGGCGAGTTCACTCCGCCCGGAAAGTAGGTTTTTGCTTTTTCGAATAATTCTTGTGATCGGCTTGTATTCATTTTTCGGGATTGAAATTTTTTGCGTTGCAGCGAATGCCGTTGCTTTGCAACACGTAAAAACGAGTCGCAAGATACTCGTGCCCATACAAACACATTGTCATGAATTTTCAATACGACCAAGCCTTTGCACAATCGCTCGATAAGTCCGATGCGCTGTCCCCTTTCCGCAATCGCTTCCACTTCCCACAGCACGAGGGGCATTCGGTGTTGTATTTCACCGGTAATTCGCTGGGTTTACAGCCCAAGGGCGTGAAAGACGCGTTCAATCAGGAATGCGATGATTGGGCAACGTTTGGTGTGGAAGGTCATTTCCTGGCGCGAAAGCCTTGGTATAGCTACCACGAGCGATTTGCTGCGGGTGCTGCTAAGTTGGTGGGCGCGAAAGAGGGTGAGGTCGTAATGATGAATCAGCTTACGGTCAATCTCAATCTGCTATTGGTGACGTTTTACAAACCCGAAGGCAAGCGTCGCAAAATTCTGTTCGAAGCAAAACCATTTCCTTCCGATCAGTATGCGTTTGCATCTCAAGCGCGTTTGCACGGATTGGATCCGAACGATGTGCTGGTGGAGCTGCTTCCGCGAGAGGGCGAATTCATTTTGCGTAAGGAAGATATTCTGGAGAAAATCAAAGAGCTCGGCGACGAGCTCGCATTGGTGTGCTTCGGTGGTGTCAACTACTTCACCGGACAACTCTTTCCAATGAAGGAAATTACAGAGGCAGCCCATAAGGTGGGAGCCATGTGTGGTTTCGATCTCGCGCATGCCGCAGGTAATGTGCCGTTGGAGTTGCATGATTGGAATGTCGATTTTGCTTGTTGGTGCACCTATAAATACCTCAACAGCGGTCCGGGAAGTGTGGGCGGTGTTTTTGTGAACGAACGTCATGCAACCAATCCAAATCTATTCCGATTGGCGGGCTGGTGGGGACACAACAAAGAGACACGTTTTCAGATGGGGCCCGATTTCGATCCCATCCCAACAGCAGAGTCTTGGTCGATGAGCAACGCCCCGGTGTTCAACATGATTGCGCACGAGGTGTCACTCGAAATTTTCTCTGAAGCAGGTATGAAGGCGTTGCATGAGAAGTCACTCCTTCTGACCGCTTATCTCGATTTCGTATTGAAGGAAGTGATGCGCATCACAGGACAAAAACTAATTCGCATCACACCCGAAGATCCTGCGCAGCGCGGTTGTCAGTTGTCTGTAATAGTGGAAGGTTACGACCGAAAACTGGTGAGCACATTGTATGAGCAGGGAGTAGTAGTCGACTGGCGCGAACCCAACGTTATACGGTTGGCTCCGGTGCCGCTCTATAATTCGTTCGAAGACGTATACCAACTCGGCAAGGTGCTCGAGCAGATTTTCAAACGCTGATTACAATCCCAGCAATACTTCTTCGGCGCTCTTACCGCCAAATAGCATGCGCTCCGGATTTTCGAGCATGTCTTTTACCTTCACGAGGAAACTAACGCTTTCGCGTCCGTCGATAATACGGTGATCGTACGACAAGGCTACATACATAATCGGGCGAATAACTATCTGTCCGTTTTCAGCAACCGGGCGCTCTACGATGTTGTGCATTCCCAGGATGGCGCTCTGCGGAGGGTTGATGATAGGCGTTGAAAGCATAGAGCCGAATACACCACCGTTGGTAATGGTGAAGGTTCCACCTTGCATTTCATCGACCGTGATTTTTCCATCGCGAACTTTCTTCGCAAGATCACCTATGCCGCGCTCGATGTCGGCCAATCCCATCATTTCTGCATTGCGCACAATCGGAACCATCAAACCCTTGGGCGATGATACTGCGATGCCTATATCCGTGTAGTCGTGGTATACAATTTCACCGTTCTCGATGCGTGCATTTACTGCAGGGTATGCGAACAATGCTTCAGCGCAGGCTTTTGTAAAGAACGACATGAATCCGAGTCCTACGCCGTGCTTCTCTTTGAACACATCCTTGTATTTGGCTCGCAAATCCATGATGGGCTTCATGTTCACCTCGTTGAATGTGGTGAGCATGGCGGTATTGTTTTTTACGCTTACCAAGCGCTCTGAGATCTTCTTGCGCAGGTTGGTCATTTTTTCGCGACGCTCGGTACGTGCACCGCTGTGGCGCGCTACGGAAGCTGTGTCGAAACCGGCTGCCATCGCTGCGATAACGTCGCCTTTTGTGATGCGTCCACCGGGACCGCTTCCTGCCACTTGGGCGGATGTGATGCCTTGCTCAGCCATCAATTTTGCTGCGGCAGGCGAAGGTGTTCCGGCTGCATATGAAGTAGCAGGAGCATTTGTTTCGGTCTTCGGCGCAGGTGCTGCTGCTGCTGCCTTTGGCTCTTCCTTCTTTGCAGGTGCTGCGGGCGCTCCTGCAGGCTTAGCTGCTGAAGTGTCGATGGAGCAAGCAACTGCTCCCACGGCAACCGTATCGCCGGCTTGCGCGACAATTTGAACTGTTCCGCTGCCTTCGGCTGTGAGCTCGAGAGTAGCTTTATCGCTGTCGATTTCAGCCAGTACTTGGCCATTTTCTACGTAATCGCCATTCTTCACCAACCAATTGGCAATGATTACTTCGCTGATACTTTCGCCCGGAGAGGGAACTTTTATTTCAATTTTCGACATGGATTCGTTGTTTTAGACTCTCAAAAAGCCATTTTTGAAAAACCACCGCAAATCTGCATTAGAATTAATGAAATTGTACTCCGAATAATGGGTTTTTTGTGGAATAATTGAATCGTTCTAAGGGTAGTGTTCTGCTATACCCCGCTTCATTTGGATTGTTCTTATTTTCGTCCAATCCGATGAAGCACCTCGTAATTCTAACCAAGCAGTTCCCTTATCAATGGCGAGAGCAATACGTTGCACATGAGTTGAAGGCGCTTACTCGTCATTTCGATCGTGTTTTTATCTACCCGCATGATCACTACAAAAAAGAGGATGCCATCCGTTTTGAATTGCCTGCAGGCGTTGAGGTGATTGATCTAAATCAGCACTTTGTGCCGGTAGAGAAAAGTAGAATTATCCTTCCTTTTCTAGTGGCTTTCTTAGTGGAATGGATGTGTTCGAAACGCAAATGGTATCAAGTGAAGTCGTGGCGGAGATTCTATTCCATTTATGCCACGCAATGTGCGCTTGGAAATGGATTGATGCGTTGGCAGAAAAGTAGGGGAATCAATTCGAGCGATGTTGTCTACTATTCTTATTGGATGAGCGCATCCGCTCTTTGTTTATCCCTTTTAAAGAGACGCGGTGAAATTCCCGGCTTCGTATCGCGCGCCCACTCGGTAGATCTGTATCACGAAGACTGGGGCTTGTTGCGCGATATGCATTCGGTCCCCCCGTTTCGTTGTCTCAAGGAACACGAAGTTTCCATCGTTTATCCTATTTCAAAACACGGCTTCATGCATTTGAGTCATCGGGGAGTGCCAAAGACTAAATTGAAATTGCACTATTTGGGTGTTGTGGATGCCGGACTTGGTCCAAGACCGACCGATGGAGTGTTTACAATTGTTACGTGCTCAGGTATTGACGATAACAAACGAATCCATTTGCTTGGAAAGGCCTTGTCGCGACAGAAGAATGCGGTGCGATGGGTCCATTTTGGTGATGGCCCTTTGCGCGATTTGGCGATTCAATCGATTACTTCTCCGCTTGTGAAATTCGAATGTCGAGGCCAGACTTCCAACGAGGAAATTCGAGCATTTTATAGCGATAACGCAGTGCATTGCTTTGCGAACTTGAGCATCGTTGAAGGATTACCTGTATCAATTATGGAGGCCATGTCTCATGGTATACCCGTGCTGGCCACAGCCGTTTATGGTGTGCCAGAAATCGTGTTGGATGGATACAACGGCGTGACTTTACCTGCTCAATTTTCAGATCATGAGGTGGATGAAGCGTTGAAGCTATTTATGACTCATGCCGATGCTACTGAGCTTTGGAGAAGAAACGCTCGCTCGCATTTCGAGCAATACTTTGATGCTGATGCGAATTATGAGTTGTTTGCCTCGGAAATCAGCACTATCAAGCTTTAATCGAAGAGTAACTAAACAAGCGGTCCATCATTGCAATCATTCGTTTCTCGTGAACTTTCGGTGATCCTGCCGCCGGCGATGCTGATGCTGCAGGGGATATCACTTCTAGATTCAAGTCGCGCATGCAACGCAGCATGTAGGTCCAAGCACCCATGTTTTCCGGTTCTTCCTGCGCCCATATGATGCGCTTTGCTTTTGAATAACCGGCAATAACGGAACGCAACTGTTTCTCTGGCAGCGGATAGAGTTGTTCCAATCGAACAACTGCCATGGTTGAACCTGTTTGACGTTTCTCTTTTTGTTCGAGAATATCATAGTAGACTTTACCTGAGCAAAGCACGATGGTTTCAACTTCTTTCGCCTTTACATCGGTATCGTCGATGACTTCTTGGAATTGCCCTTTGGCCATTTCCTGTATGGTCGAAACTGCTTTTGGATAGCGCAATAATTTCTTCGGAGTAAATACAACCAGTGGCTTGCGGTAAGATGCAAGTACTTGTCTGCGCAAAAGGTGGAAGTGGTTGGCCGGAGAGGTTGGGTTGCACACCAGCATGTTCAGCTCTGCACACAACTGCAGGAAGCGCTCCATGCGCGCTGAGCTGTGCTCGCTTCCTTGCCCTTCGTAGCCGTGAGGCAAGAAGAGCGTGATACCGTTCATCGTGCGCCACTTGTCTTCGGCAGCTGAAATGAATTGATCGATGATGATCTGCGCGCCGTTGTTGAAGTCGCCAAACTGTGCCTCCCAAATGGTAAGGCCGTGAGGAGTTCCGAATGCATAGCCATAATCGAATCCTAATACTCCATATTCACTCAATAAGGAATTGAATACGGTGAACTTCGCTTGTTTCGGGTGAATCGAATTCAATGTGATGATTTCCTTTTCCTGGTCCTCATCGGTCTTTACAACGGCGTGACGATGCGAGAAGGTGCCTCGCTCAACGTCTTGTCCGCTAATGCGAACGGGATTGCCTTCTTCCAGCAAAGTGCCATACGCTAGCAATTCGCCCATGGCCCAATCGAGCTTATTCTCCTCGATCATCTTCAATCGATCGGCAAATACTTTCGCGGTTTTGGCAATGAACTTTTCGCCGGTCGGCAACGTGCTGATGGCGGTAGCAATCGCCTTCAAACGCTTCTCGTCGAATTGTGTTTTAACCGACGCTTCCATATCGGAAGCAGTGGCTTTGGTAAAACCCTTCCATGTCTCTTCCATGAAGTGCTTCACGTGCGCCATTTTCATTCCCTTGGCAATCTCCAGTTTCGTGTCGAGCATTGCCTCAAAGCTGCGTTTCAATCCATCGGCATAGTCCTGATCGATGGTTCCCTCAGCAATGAGTTGGTTCATGTATATCTCACGCAACGATGGGTGTGAAGCGATGAGCTTGTACAGCGATGGCTGTGTAAACTTCGGCTCATCGCCCTCGTTGTGACCGTATTTGCGGTAGCCCAGGAGATCCACAAAAACATCCATATGGAACTTCATGCGGTACTCGAGAGCAATTTTCATGGTCTCAATAACGGCCTCCACATCGTCGGCATTGACGTGGAAAACCGGACACAGCGTTGTCTTGGCAACGTCGGTGCAGTAGGTGGATGAACGACCGTCGAGGTAGTTCGTTGTGAAACCAACCTGGTTGTTGGTTACGATATGCACGGTTCCTCCCGTGCGATAGCCATCGAGCAAGGCCATCTGAACAATTTCGTACATGATACCTTGGCCAGCAATGGCTGCATCGCCATGTACCAGTACAGGAACTATCGTATCCTCGCTTTTGAGGTAATGATCAATCTTCGCGCGTGAAAGTCCTTCTACCACCGGGTTCACAGCTTCAAGGTGGGATGGGTTAGGGCAAAGTGTGAGATGCACCTGGTTGCCGCCCGCTGTGGTCACATCGTTGGAATAGCCGTAGTGGTATTTTACGTCGCCGTCGAAATTGTCTGAGTCTTCAAACTCCAATCCTTCAAACTCTGCAAAAACTTGCTCTTGCGGCTTGCCCATGATGTTGGTGAGCACATTGAGACGACCGCGGTGGGCCATTCCAATTACGAATTCCTTCACGCCCATATCACCACCCAAACGTACCATGTAGTCCATTGCCGGAACCATGGCTTCGCATCCTTCTACGCTGAATCGCTTTGCTCCTACGAATTTGCGGTGGATGTATTGTTCGAACAACGAGGCTTTGCTGGCCATTTCCAAAAACTGCTTCTTCTCATCGCCTGAAAACGTGGGTTTGTTTACGGCTTCTATTCGCTCTCTAAGCCATTGAACACGCTCCGGTGAGCGCACATAGGTGTATTCAACGCCGATGTGCTTGCAATAGCTATTGTTGAGGTGGGCAAGGATGTCGCGCAATTTTGCAGCGCCCAATCCAATTTCATTTCCTGCTTGAAAAACGATGTCCAAATCGGCATCGCTCAAACCGAAGTTCTCAAGAGCAAGCGTAGGTTGATGCTTACGTCGTTCGCGCACAGGGTTGGTTTGAGTGAATAAATGTCCGCGCTGACGGTATCCGTTGATGAGGTTGATAACCTTGAATTCTTTAATCACCTCCGAACTTACTGCGCTTCCCAAACCATCTCCACCGGGAAGTGGAGCAAACTCGGCGCGTTGAAACTCGAATCCTTCGAAAAAACGCTGCCACGAAGAATCGACCGATTGTGGATTGCTTTTGTATTGCTGATACAATGCTTCGATGGCATTGATGTCGCTATTTGCTACGTATGAATGAGTGTCCATTCTGACTGTGGAATTGAATTGGCCCGCGAAGTTACGGCGCACCCTTCAATAAACCACTTTTTTTGCTTGTGGTTCAATCTGTATTCAGGGTGTGTAATGCATGCGCATCCACACCTTGCGTGCCTCCCTCTCCAGAATTTGAGCAGCGAGAATTTCCGCGCGTTCATCGGTGGATGCTGAGGCCATTAATGCTCGGATTTTTCCCTCCGGTAGATCAATGCGATAGAGTATGTTTCCCAAGCGCGTGCTTTGATGCGCAATCAGTTCTTCGATTCGTAGCTGCAATTGTGATTGTATCCACGTGGGTGAAGGTGAATCCGGAATTTCAGCCCATTCAAGCGGCTGTAGGTCCTTAACAAGTTGCTCTGCCAGTTTCCGCAGAAAAACGGTTTGACTTTCGGTCGGAAACTTATCTAGGTAGGGAACAACTGCTTCGTTCATTCTACGAAGTTAGTGGTTTAGGGTATTTGCTCGTGTAGCGGTACACTTCCTTACTTTCGCATACTCATTATCAGGATATGACATACTTTTTACGCCTTGTTTCTCTCAGTCTATTTATAGCTGCTTCGCTCTCTGCCATTGCACAGGGAACAATACGTGGTTTTGTAAAGGATCAGGAAACGGGCCAGCCGGTCATTTTCATTTTGGTTGGTCTTGATGGTACCTCTTACGGCACGCAAACCGACGAGAATGGGTTTTATACCTTGACTAAAATTCCGGATGGTAATTACACACTGGTCATTAATCAGTTTGGTTTTAAGGAAGTTCGTGATGTTATCGAGGTAGTTGGCACAAAGGTTCTCGCCCGAAATTATTTTCTCGAGAAGGATGATCTGGTCATGAACGAGGTGGAAATCAGTGACCGTGGAAGCGCTCAAAAGAACAATGTCAACATTTCGGTGGAATCGATGCGCACGAAGGATATCAAGCGTATTCCGAGCGTGGGTGGAGCTCCTGACTTAGCGCAGGCGCTCACTACACTTCCCGGTTTTATCAGCACGGGCGACCAAGGAGGTCAGATCTACGTTCGAGGTGGATCGCCGGTGCAAAACAAGGTGCTGCTCGATGGTATGATTGTCTACAACGCCTTCCACTCGATAGGTCTATTCTCTGTTTTTGATACCGATATCATTGCCAATGCAGATGTGTATACCGGCGGTTACAGCGCTCAGTTTGGCGGTCGTATTTCTTCCATCATGGACATCACAACCCGCGATGGAAACAAGCGTGAAATCGACGGGCACGTTGGACTTAATCCTTTCGGCGCCAAGATTCAAATCGAAGGTCCATTGCGCAAATTGCGCGAAAACGGAAGCGGTATTTCGTACGTGCTCTCTGCTAAAAACTCATACCTCGACCGCAGCTCGAAATTGCTCTATCCTTACGTTAACGACGGAGAGGGTTTGCCTTTCAACTACACGGATATTTATGGAAAGATGTCCTTCAGCGGATCAAACGGCTCCAAGTTCAACGCCTTCGGATTCAGTTTCAATGATGGGGTATCGAGCTACAAGAAGTTGGCTTCATTGAACTGGAAGAACAATGGTGGTGGTGGAAATTTCGTCGTAGTGCCCTCAAGTTCTGCAGTGCTCATCAGCGGAAATTTCGCGCGCAGTCAGTATGAAATTGTGATGAGCGAGGAGAATAATCCCGATCGCATCAGCCGCATCAATAGCTTCAACTTTGGTCTCGATTTCAAATACGGAATCAAAAACGATGTATTGAAGTACGGTATAGAAGTAGTTGGTTTCTCAACCGACTACAAAACATTTGCACTTCTCGACAACGCTCAAATCGTGCAGGTAACGCAGAATACAACCGAACTCAACACATTCTTCGACTACAAAATCAATCGTGGAAGTTGGGTTGTTGAACCGAGCATCCGTTTTCAGTATTACGGAACCCTCAGCGTGTTCTCTCCTGAACCTCGTTTAGGTGTTAAGTACAAAGTGTCTGAACGCTTCCGTGTGAAAGGTGCTACGGGTAAGTACACGCAGAACCTGATGGCTACCAACAGTGACCGGGATGTTGTCAACTTGTTCTACGGGTTCTTGGCAAGTCCGGAAGACTTGCAAAATGAATTCACCGGAGACCCTGCCATCCAAGCCGATGGTCAAGCGGTTACCAGCCTCGGCGAATTGATTGGCGGCATTAACGATGGCTTGTCATTTGGCCGCACGCCCACCAACCAAACCGTGAAGAATGTACTTCAAACGGCGAAGCATTTGGTTGTAGGTTTTGAGTTCGATATCTCGGAGCGTTGGAACCTCAACGTGGAAAGCTATTACAAGCGTTTCAATCAGCAAACCAACATCAATCGCAACAAGATTTTCGAGAATGAATTCGGTCAGAACAACGACAAGCCCGATGAGCTCACGCGCGATTATGTGATTGAAACAGGTAATGCATACGGAGCTGATTTCGTGTTGAAGTATGAAGACAAATCATATTACTTGAACATTGTGTATTCGTTGGCCAAGGTGCAGCGTTGGGACGGCTTCCAATACTACTCGCCTGTATTCGACCGCCGCCACAACCTCAACCTGATTGGTACTTACTTGTTCGGAAAGGATAAAACCTACGAACTTTCAATGCGCTGGAATTTGGGTAGCGGACTGCCATTCACACAAACGCAAGGATTCTATAATGGACAGAGCGTGGCACAAGGTATCAGTCTCGACTATGTGACTAACAACAGCCAGTACCTAAGTGTTCAATATGCGGAATTGAATGGTGGTCGTTTACCATTTTACCACCGTCTCGATATCAACGTGAAGCGAACAATTAAGCTAAGCAACAAATCGGGATTGGAAGTGAATGCAGGTGTCACCAACGCGTACAACCGTGCGAATGTGTTCTACATAGACCGAGTAACCGGTGAGCGCATCGATCAGTTGCCTTTGCTGCCAACCATAGGTGTTGACTTCACATTCTAATTGAGCTGTCTATTGATAGGCTGCGTTTTGAAGCATTCCGTTGACCAACTCCAAGTCTTGGCCTGTGCCTCCGTTATCATTCAAGTCCGATTCGAATACCGCTGAAATGCGGCCGTTAGAGTTTGAAAAGATGTTGATGTAGCCGTTCGGATTAAAGCTGGTATCGAATACGTTACCGTTGTCAATCAAGGTGATGGCTGTGGTGTTGTCGAATGTAATAAAATGATCTCCTAAATTTAAGTCGGCCAATCGCAAAATCATTTGTCTTCCCATTGCATCCTGACAAGTGAATTCGTGCATGGCGGCTAGTGTATCAAAGGTGTATACATATGAGGCACTATCACCAAAGAAGGCGGTATTGCCAATCAAAACGGCCTCCCAATTGAATGGAAAGGTTTCAACCTGATTGGTGTCGATGGGATTGTTGTTATTGTTGTTGTCTGTTGTATCGGCCGGTAATGCTTGTGTAGGCGACCAATTAGTAATATCCGTGTCTTTACTGCAGGATGAGAGCATTGCTATTCCGAAACTCGCTATTAGACAGATACTCCAAGAGCTTACTTTATTCATTGTGATAGTTGATTTAGTGAAATGGCTTCTTTTTCAACGTCTTCGTGCTTCAAAGGTACAACTATGTTAATTTCGACCCGATTTTTCAACTCAAAAAACAAATCTTATTGCATAATGGCAAACAAGTTTCAAGCACAAATCGACGCCTTTATGGCCGAGATTAAAAGCAAAAACCCTAATGAACCTGAGTTTTTGCAGGCGGTGCACGAAGTGGCCGAAACGGTCATTCCCTACATCGAAGAAAATCCGAAATACAAAACTGCCAAGGTCCTTCAGCGCATTGCGGAGCCTGAGCGTACAATCATGTTTCGTGTGCCATGGGTAGATGATAAAGGCGAGGTGCAGGTGAACCGTGGCTATCGCGTAGAATTCAACTCGGCCATTGGTCCATACAAAGGCGGTCTCCGTTTTCACCCAACAGTGAATCTCTCAGTTCTCAAATTCCTGGGCTTTGAGCAGATCTTCAAAAACTCACTCACCACATTGCCAATGGGCGGTGGTAAAGGTGGTTCAGACTTCGATCCAAAAGCAAAGAGCGACCGCGAGGTGATGGCTTTCTGCCAAAGTTTCATGAATGAACTTTCACGTCATATTGGTGCCGATACCGATGTGCCAGCGGGCGACATCGGTGTAGGTGGTCGTGAAATCGGTTTCATGTTCGGTCAGTATAAGCGTTTGCGCAATGAGTTTACCGGCGTATTCACCGGTAAAGGACGCAATTGGGGTGGCTCACTCATCCGTCCGGAAGCTACCGGCTACGGCTGTGTGTACTTCGCCGCCGAAATGTTGGGCACAAAGGGCACCGATTTCAAAGGAAAGACAGTTGTTGTTTCCGGTTCAGGAAACGTTGCTCAATATTCTATTGAAAAGTCTACACAATTGGGTGCAAATGTTGTTACAGCTTCGGAT
>JBKCGW010000200.1:0-10227 GCA_046303175.1 Flavobacteriales bacterium | reverse complement strand
ATTCCGTACTGTCTGCCATTAACATCTTCAATCCATTGGTGATTGATAATGTTGTTGGTGCCCAGCAAATTGAAAATCTCAATAGCAACGTATCCCTTTTCGAAGGTTCGGTTGAACCAGTTTTTATTCTTGTTCTTGGCCAAAATAAGATCGCGGCTGAAGCCAATGTCGGCCCGGATATAACTGCGCGTGCGGCTCACATCGAGATAGCGCTCATTGGAGGGAGGACCGTATGGTACTCCTGTCGAGAAATAAAAACTCAGCAACACCTTGTACCACGGTTTCTTTTTCATTTCGTCTTGAAACAGCAAACTACAGCTCACACGCTGATCGTTGGGACGTGGGATGAAACCGGGCACCTGCTTGATGCTGTCAACGGCTACATTATCGAGCGTAAATCCGTTGTAGATGGTATCGCCCGCCTGATTCAAATACAAGTAGTAAAAGTCGTCGGTCAAATCTTCTTCGGTTTTCAAGTACGAAACCCTCGCCCACGACTGCACATCCCGAATGAACTCACCGTTGAGCATCACATCCATACCGTAGGCATACCCGTTGGAATTGTTGGTGGCGAAATAACGCAAACGGACATTCTCCACTTCATACGGAATAAGCTCGCGAAGCTGCTTGTAATAGAGTTCCGTATTCAGCTTGAATGGACGTCCCCACGCTTGGAAAACGTAATTGGCTCCCACGATGTAGTGAATGCTCTTTTGTGCTCGTATCTCCGGATTTACGGCACCGTTCAAATAGCGCATTTCGCGGTAGAACGGTGGTTGCCAGTAATAGCCCCACGATGCGGTGAGCACAATATCCTTACGCACGGAATCGCGCTTTCCTTCCTCGTTGGTGCGGTATTGTGTCCACACGGGCGTGTATGACATGGCTATGCGAGGACCTCCTACCAACTGCTCATTGAACGACCAGAAATTAGCACGTGCTCCGGCATTGAGCGTCCAGATGGCACCACTCTCCTGCACCCAGCGCTTCTCGTTTTGCACATAGGCCGAATAGCGTTGCGAGGTTACCTCGTTGTTGGCTCTGATTCGATTCTTGAGGAAGATGAGTTGGTTGGGCTGAACAGCAGGATCCTCATACCCCAGTGAATCAGTCGGGCGCGGAGAAGCATAACCCGCAGAGTCAACCAACGACCACTCTCGCAGCTCATCGAGCACAATCTCGTGTTGCATATCGGCGCCCCACGAGAAAACATTCTTGCGCGATTCTCTTTCTACAAAACCACGATGACTCACATTGAGCACAGTTGCATTCAGCGTGTTTCTCGCATGATCGAGAAAGCCGCCTACGCCGCGGTTTCTGAGTACTTCGCCAAACTCATCGCTTCCCAAGTCGCGTTCAAGCTCATCGAGTTTGTATGCACCCTGAATGTCGAATCGCTCGGTTTCGAACGTGTTGAATGCGCTGGCCGTTAATGTCAATTGCGAAGAAGGCGATGGACTATACTTGGCCGACAACGCACCAAAAACCGTCTCGAAACGCGTTTCCTCCTTGCCATCGAAATAAACTGTCAAGCGCAATGCTTCATTGATGGTTCCTACATCAGTCGTTCGGGTGCTTGGTATAAATCGATAGCGGTTGTTTTGGTAGTTACCCAAAAAACTCAATTCAAACGGACTGTACTGACGGGGTTTCCACGTTAGATACGATTGGATATCGTAGTAGCGAGGCTGATAATCACCTTGCACATCGAGGGAGTTGAAGACATACGAATTGTCTTTGTAGCGTATACCGGTGTTGTGGGTGAACTTTTTGTTTTTCGAAATACCCGCAGTGTGCACTGAACCGCCTAGAAGACCTACCGTAAAAGAGCCGTAGGCACTATCCGGGCGGGCATATTGCACATCGAGCACCGAACTCATTTTATCTCCATAGCGAGCAGCAAATCCGCCGGCACTGAACCGGATGTTACTCACCATATCGGGGTTTGGAAAGCTCAATCCTTCCTGTTCACCGGCGCGCACCAGAAAGGGTCGGTACACTTGAATTCCGTTTACATACACCAGGTTCTCATCGAAACTTCCACCGCGCACGCTGTAGCTGCTGCTTAGCTCCGAAGCAAAGTTGACGGGCATTTGCAACAAATAGGATTCAATACCTGCATTGATGGTTGGAAGCTTGGTTGGCAACTTGGTGTCGATAGGCTTCATACCTCCTTCCCGTTCGGCACGAATCGTAATGACTCCTGCTGAAGCGGTATTGTCGTAGACTAAATCTACCATGCGTGTTTCTCCTGCCTTCAATCGAAACTCACGCTCAATGGATGCGGCGCCAATGCCTTTGAAAATGAGTGTAACCGCTCGCTCGGCCGGCAACTGCAAAATGAACTGACCGATATCGTCGGTTGCTGTGCCGTTAGAGGTATTGTCTTTCTGCTGAATGATTACACCGGCTGCAGGTAGGCCATCGAGGTCGCGCAATGTGCCCTTCAGAGACGCCACCTGTGCTGTTAGCACGGAGGTAATCAATGTAGAGAAAAAGAATAAAAGGAAACTGCGCATAAAGGGTCAAAAATAGAAAGGCAAGGCATCAACTCACCCACACTCGATTTATTTCGTGGGACAGAACATTCTATTGCACCACCACCCTGCGATCCCACAGGCGAAGTTTGCCTTCCGTGTCGGTAGCCTCAATAACCACGCGATACGTCCCCGCATCGGCATCATCGAAGGTTACGCCCAGGAACGTATGAATCAATGGAGTTCCTGCCATTGCAATATTGGTGACCTCACCAACCAAGCCATTGATGATGGAATAGGCTCGAATCGATTGGACGCCATCTGCATCGCTTACGACTCCGTCCAATGAGAGCGTGTTACCAGAACTCAGATAGACAATACCATCAGATGATGGAGCCGGACTCGTAGTCCCTTCAATACTAGGCAAATCATCGTTACTTACTTTAATCAGAACTACATATTCACCCGAAATATTACCCACGCGATCGATTGCTGTGACTACCAAATGCCAATTGCCCGCTATGGTATCCGGGACAATTGCTTGAACTTGCTCATTGTTTGCCGTTTGAGTGCGCGGCAACTGAACAATTTCTTCCTTTATCCAGTTACCTGAGTTCAAACTATACTCACCCCCGGTATATCCACTACCGGCATGCGTATGTCCATTTTCGGATGCATGGATAACCACCCGCATCTCATCAAGAGCATCATTATCGGTCAATGCAACCAAAATATCCAGCGTATCACCTGCCATTACCTCCACCACCGTGGTGTCAAGACCGTTTACAGTGATAAGGCTTACTTCCGGAGCAAGAACATCAATCTTGGTGTCGCGTCGGCAACCGAACGCTAGCACAACCATTGCGGTCAACACCGCGGCATTTCGCATTTTCATATTCATGGATTCGTATTTCAAAGTTATTGCATTGAGCGCCGTTTGTATTTTTCGGGCCTATATCATTACAAACAATGCGCTATTCACTCCTACTTGTTACCGCACTTTTCCTTTCCTGTGCCGGTTTCTCTCAACAACGTCTCACCTTAGAAGAGGCCGTAACAGGCCAGTTTCGCCAATTTGCTCCCTCCACCATCCAGCAGTTGCAGTGGGTACCCGGGGCCGACTTGTATTCGTATGTGAAAGACGAGACCTTGTGGATTGGTGCTGTAAAACAAGGTAATCCCGATAAGAAAATACTGGGTTTGCCGGAACTCAATACATTCATGGGCAATGCCGATATGAAGCGATTCCCTGCCATCAAATGGCTCAGCATAGAGCGTTTTTCGTTCGAAGAAAAAAACGCATATTGGGAAGTAGACATGAAATTGAAGAAGGCACAAAAGGTGTCTTACTACCCCGAACAGGCTGCTAATGCCGACTTCCACAGCAAATCGCGTCGCACGGCCTACACCAAGGACAACAACCTCTACATCACCTTCAATCAGAAAGAGATCACAGTAACCAAAGAACCTGCTTACATGGTTTGCGGACAAAGCATATCACGCAACGAATATGGTATCAGCAAGGGCACTTTCTGGAGCCCCGATGGTGGCAAGCTGGCTTACTACATCAAGAATGAATCGAATGTGACGGATTATCCGCTGGTTGATTTCACCGTTACTCCGGCCGCTACCAAAACCATCAAATATCCCATGGCCGGTGGTAAAAGTGAAATCGTATATGTAGGCGTGTACGATGTGGCCACCGCTCAAACCGTGCGTTTGAAAATGGGTCGATTGCCTGAAAACGACCAGTACTACATGACCAACCTCACATGGTCGCCCGACGGAAAAACCATTTACGTTGCGTGGCTCAATCGCGCCACTACCGATATGCGCTTCATTTCATTCGATGCTTCTACCGGAATGGAAGTAGCCACCCTTTTCAGCGAACACGATGACAAGTGGGTGGAGCCGCAGTTCCCTGCCTATTTCCTTCCGAATAATGCGAACCAATTTTTGTGGATCAGTCAGCGCGACGGATTCAACAACCTTTATCTATATGACACCAAAGGAACCTTGCTGCGTCAAACCAAAGCGAAATACGACATCACCGAATTTCTTGGATTCGACTTCGATGGCAAGCATGCTTTTGTAATGGCCACCGGAGAAAACCCCACAGAGAGTCGTGCCTACAAGGTACACCTCAACGACTTCACGATGACCGAGATGACAACCATCGCAGGAACACACAACGTGCAAGTGAGCGAGAACGGCATGTTCATCATCGATCAATACTCGAACCTAAGCGTTCCCAACACCATCAACTTGGTGACCACCGAAGGCCGCATGATTCGTAATCTCCACACTGCCACAAACCCATATGCTGGTAAGTCGATTGGTAAAACAGAACTCTTCACCGTTCCGGGCCCCGATGGAACCTCTCTCTGGTGTCGACTCATCAAGCCATCGAATTTCGATGCAACTAAAAAATATCCCGTGGTGGTGTATGTATATGGCGGACCGCATGCGCAGATGAACACCAACAGCTGGTTGGGCGGCGCATCGCTGTGGATGAATCAACTCGCTGAAGAAGGCTACCTCGTGTTTACCCTCGACAACCGCGGTTCGGCCAATCGAGGTAAAAACTTCCAACAGGTAATCCATCGTCAATTGGGAACAGCGGAAATGCAAGACCAATTGGCAGGTGTTGAATGGCTCAAAAAACAACCCTTCGTGGATGCCTCCCGCATGGCAGTGCATGGATGGAGCTTTGGAGGTTTCATGACAACCAGTCTCATGCTGAAGTCGCCCGAAATATTCAAGGTAGGTGTTGCCGGTGGCCCTGTTATCGACTGGTCGATGTATGAAGTGATGTATGGCGAGCGTTATATGGATACACCGCAAGAAAATCCGCAAGGCTATCAGGCATCAAACCTCACCAACCATGTGAAGAACCTGAAAGGTAAACTGCTCATGATTCACGGCATGGATGACGATGTGGTAGTGATGCAACACAACGTGAACTTTCTGAAGGCATGTGTTGACAACAAAGTCCAAGTAGACTTTTTCGCATACCCCGGCCATGCGCACAATGTGCGAGGCAAGGACCGCGTTCACCTCATTACCAAAATTGTAGAATACATCAAAACGAACCTGTAATCATGAATAAAGCATTCAATTTCCTGCTTTCATTGGCATTGATCGCAACAGCCACATTCCAAACCTCTTGCAAATCAAAAAAGCAAAGTTCAGATCCTGAAATACAAGAAGCCCTGGCTCACAAAGCCTATCAGCTCGAGTTAAAACCGGTTTTGCTTGACACTACTCGTTACGGCACAGATGCGTTCAAAGCCAATAAACTACGTGTGAACGGAGATACGCTTTTTATCGAGGCAGAATACAGTGGAGGCTGTAAAGACCATGTCTTCACAGCGAGACACAACGGTAATTACATGAAGAGCATGCCCCCACAACTCAACCTGTATATAGACCATCAAGGCAATGGAGATGGCTGCAGAGAGCTCATCCGTGAGACCATTGCATTCGATTTGAAGAATTGTAAAGTGGGGAAAACCGGAACTCTGATTTTGCTGATTAATGCTGACCGATCCAACAAGGTGACTTACACGTATTGATTTCCATCTGCGATGTGAATAACTAGGCCCTGCGAAGGGCCTTTTTCCTTTTCTGTTCGTTGGAACACAAATAATTTCGGGGCGGATAAATTGAGCATGACCAACCTAATTGAAAACCCCTCCTACGGACTTATCGCAGCAGTACTTTTTGGCATTGCCTTGATATTACAGCTGAGCCTGTTGTTGTTTCGTTTTTTGAAAGCAGGAAGCCACAAGAACGCCGCTCAAGGCACATCGCAACCGGTATCTGTTATCATTGCTGCCCGTAACGAAGAGAAAAACCTGCTCGAAAATGTGCCGAAAATTATGGCGCAGCAGCACCCCAATTTCGAAGTAATCATTGTGAACGACAGCAGCTGGGATGACACAGCCGATGTGCTCAAAGCACTTTCCTTGAGTTACCCGAAACTGCACGTCATCCACATCGATGAAGAAAAGCAGAATATGCAGGGGAAGAAATTCGCCATCACACTGGGTATCAAAGCTGCAAAGCACGACATCGTCTTGCTCACGGACGCCGATTGTGAGCCTGCAAGCGAACATTGGATCAGTGCCATGACGGATCATCTATCAGGTCAAAAACAGCTTTCACTGGGTTTCTCTCCCTATTCATATCAAGAGGGATGGCTCAACCGTATCATCCGATTTGACACGTTGATGATTGGATGCCAATACATCGGATTTGCGCGTAGCGGCATGCCCTACATGGGAGTGGGTCGAAACCTGGCTTACCACAAAGACCTGTTCTTCAAAATAGGGGGCTTCAAAAGCCACTACAGCATTGCCAGCGGTGATGATGATTTGTTTGTAAACCAAGTGGCCAATGCCGCCAATACCATTGCCATTACTTCGCCTGAAAGTCAAACCATTTCGTCACCGAAAGAAACATGGTCGGCCTGGTTTACACAAAAAAGAAGGCATTTCAGCACATCAGGCTTGTATAAAAACTCACACAAACTCGCGCTGATGGTATGGCCATTCACGTTTGTTGTGATGCTGGCTGCTGCTCCTGTGGCTTTGTATTTCCACACATATACGTTGTTTATAATTGCAGGCATGGCCCTCCGTTACATTGCTCAAATCGCTATTTTGCACCGTATTTCGGGAAAGCTGGCATTGAGCAAAGACATTGCGTGGTTGTCGCCCATACTCGAAATTCAACTGCACGCCATTAATTTAGGCTTGTACTTCATCAACCTGTTGAGAAAACCAAAAAAATGGAACTGATCGAACATCTATCGGAAAAGGGACAGTACGACTATAAGCTCGTGCAACGTGCCTTGCATGAAAAAGACCAAAAGGCCTATGCCGAACTCATGCAGCGCTACCGAGAGCCAATCTATTTCATGCTGCTCAAGATGGTGAACGACAAGGACGACGCCGATGATTTGACCATCGAAGCGTTTGGAAAAGCATTTAAGCGTTTGGGGCAATACACTCCGCAGTACGCCTTCTCTACCTGGTTGTTTAAAATCGCTTCCAACAACTGTATCGATCACATCCGTCGCAAAAGAATACGTGCCGTTTCCATCGATCAAGGCTATAGCAACGAAGATGGAGAAACGATTGAAATTAGCATTAAAGACTCCGTTCTCGATCCGGCGGAAGCCATGCAAAAAGAAGAACGCATTCGCAAGATGCGCGAAATCGTTGACAAGCTCAAGCCACGCTATCGCAAACTCGTTGAAATGCGCTATTTCGATGAAATGGCGTACGAAGAAATAGCCGAAGAACTTGACTTGCCGCTCGGAACGGTGAAAGCACAGCTATTCCGAGCACGTGAATTCCTTTTCCAGATGATGCAAAACACCAAAGACATCTATTGATTCTGCGGTGAACGAAGTGCTTACATATTTTCCCTCGATTGAAGAAAAAGCGAAGAAGCAGCTGGCAGAACTGTTGCCTCTTTATGAGCATTGGAACAGTCAGATCAATGTAATTTCCCGTAAAGATTTAGACCAACTATACACTCGCCACGTGCTGCATAGCCTGGCGATTCACAAGTTCCTACAATTTAGCAAAGGGTCGCGAATCCTAGATATTGGCACCGGCGGCGGTTTTCCAGGTATACCTCTGGCCATTCTCAACCCGGATGTTGACTTTGTGTTGGTGGACTCCATAGGAAAGAAAATCAAAGTAGTGGATGAGGTCAGTAAGGCAATTGGTCTGCGAAACGTCACCGCCATTCACGAGCGCGCCGAAAAAGTGAAAGGCCCGTTCGATTTTGTCGTAAGTCGCGCAGTAGCCGAGATGAAGCTCCTCCTTCAATGGAGTAACGGCAAAATAGCCAGGAAGCAGATCAATGCCATCCCCAACGGACTGATTTGCCTCAAAGGAGGAGATTTGTCAGAAGAATTCAAAGGATTGAGCAAGGACATTGAGACTTACGACCTGCGGCAATGGTTCGAAGACGATTTCTTCGAAACCAAAAAACTAGTCTACGTTCCGATGGTGTAAAGGCCACAAAGATTTAAAGAATCAGCGGTTAATTTCATTGATTATCAATACCGCAACGACCCCCGTTGTATATTAAATTCGCACCGCTTGGGCTTTTTAACCCCTCCAAGCAACGTAGCCTGCTCTGTAGGCGACTTCTAGAAGGAACAAATACACACGATGAAACACTTCTACCGGCTCTTAATTGCTGCACTCTGTCTAGTGACACACAGCGCCAAGGCCCAACTGGCCAATCCGCCGATTTACATAGAAACCATAGTGCATCACAGCGACTATGGCGAGGCAGGACACAACCTGGCAGGCTACGTCACCTACAAAGTGTACGCGCAATTTGTCAGCACCGATTGCTACCTCACCGGCATTTATGCCCAGGAAGCCGGTCAAGACTGTATTCAAGATGCTATAGATGCGGTGAGCTTCGATTTCGATTGCGGCGTTTTTCAGCATGAACTTGGTGATGCACTTGGATTCAATCAACTGTGTTTATTCGGCATCTATCCTACGAGTGAATACGATTCATACCTAACCATCGGGCAAACATGCAACTCCAATGGCGGTTGCGATAACCTTGGTTATGTGGGGCTTTGTCCGGAATGGCTTACTGATTTCGAACAAACCGGAACTGCGAACTTGTTTGATGGCGGTAGCTTCTTCTGGGATGAAAATTCCATCTTCGGTGCTACTTGTTTTCAAGACTATCCTGATTCTCCAACCAATGCCGATGAGAATGCTCGCGTGCTTATTGGACAATTCACCACCTGCGGCAACATGGATGCATGCGTAAATCTGCAATACATCGACGCCAATGGCGTGCCCGGATTGCAAGCTGCCAACGTATGTTTTTCGGCTGTTCATCCTTGCCTCGACCAACCATTGAGTAATGTACCCACCATCACAAACCCTTGTTTTGATGGTGAGTTGGCTGTGCTCGATTTAAACTCCGGTGGTAATGGAGCTGTGAGTTATTCCCTTTTCACGACCTCGGATCAATTGATTGAAACGTATAACGACCCGGCGGGTGTATTGCAAATACCGAGTTTGGAAGAAGGAGATTTCTATATCATCATGGAAGACGAAGCCGGATGTAGAGATACTACCGCAGACTTCAACGTTACTTTTCCCGCGCCTTTCGTATTCGAAGCTGTAGTTGCTCAAGACGAACTTTGCTTCGGTGAAAATGCTGCTGTGATTGAACTGCAATGCTCAGGCGGAACAGGTGTTACGACCATTACGAATGCAGCCGGTGCCGAATTCTTTTGCAATCAAGCAGTGGATGGTGTTTCCTGTGGCAATTACACCTACACCGCGGAAGATGAGAACAACTGTGTAATCGTTTCAACTGCTTCTGTTTCTTGCCCCGTAGAATTGGTCTTCGACCCAACCCTCACCAATATCGATTGCTTCGGTGATGACGATGGTATCATCTTCGGAACTGCATTTGGTGGCACCGGTGAATTGACCGCATCGTGGACTTGGAATGGTGATCCCTACAACGAATCGCAAGGCCTTTCACCCTTCGACTTGAGCCTGGAAAATTTGGATGAAGGTTTTTACTCGCTCACCATTACCGATGCCAATAACTGCTTCCTCATCGGCGATTATGAAATTACCGAACCCGATGAAATTACCTACGAACTCATTGTCACAGACGCATCGTGCTTCAGCTTCTGCGATGGAATTTTAGATACATCTCCCACCGGAGGTACAGGGCCCTTTAC
>JBKCGW010000199.1:0-14898 GCA_046303175.1 Flavobacteriales bacterium | reverse complement strand
ACTACGCGGTAATAGTTTAGCTCGAGTGGTTTGGAAGGTACAAGTAAGAAGCTTCCGTCACTTCCAATTACGGCGGAGTCGGTGAAAACCATGCGGTTGTTCACGAAGCGTTCGAGGTAGATGGTCTTTCCCTGTGCACCTTCTATCTTACCTTGAATAGACCCTTTCTGCCCGCTGTTGCATCCAATGGTGGTTGAAATCAGCACAAAGGCAATGTGCAGAATGTAGTTTTTATTAAACTGTTGCATGCGAAAGTAAAATCAGGTGGAGCGCAGCAACTGAACGAAGCCAGACTCGTTATTGAGAAACGCAACGGTGACTGGAATTACAAAAATTGGAATACCGTCTAGGCCCGTCATATTTCTCAATCGCACAGCGTCTTTCTCGGTCGTTACTAAAGCCTCTGCGAAAGTACCGTATTTCGACCACACCTCTTCTATCTCTTTTCGTGAAAAAGTGTGATGATCTGCAAAGGATTCGAAATGAACACAATTGAATTTGTTCTTCAGATAGTTCTCAAAAATCTGGTTATCAGCCAGTCCGGCAATGCCCAGGATTTTGGTTCCGGTTTGCAGTGCGTTTGGCTCGCCATTCAAGGGATAAGCTTCGCCGTATTCCATTCGGGTAAAAAACACCTGCTGATTGTTTTTCGGACGAATCGATTTTATGGTGTTTTCTTGCTCATCTCGCGAAAGAGAAAGAGGACACTTGGTAACGATAATGGCATCGGCTCGACGCGCCGCCTGCTTGATGTCGCGCAGGGAGCCACCGGGTAAGACGCTGTCATTCCAATAGGGTGAGTCGTAGCATGTCAGCAAGATGTTCAGATCGCCAACTAATTTTCGATGTTGAAATGCATCATCCAGCACAACGATGTTGCTGTTGGTGAGGGTTTTCAAGTATTCAACGCCGCGCAAGCGGTTCTCGCATACGGCTACATCCAACTCCGGGAACTTCAAGTGAATTTGCATGGGCTCGTCGCCAATGATGGCAGCGGTGGCATGGATGCGGTTGGCCCAAATGAAGCCTCGGGTGGTACGACCATAGCCTCTAGAAAGGAGCGCAGGCTTGCACCATTGGCGCAACTGACGAAGAATATACTCTGCATGCGGGGTTTTGCCCGTGCCACCTAGGGCCAGGTTGCCAATAACAATCGTCGGAAGTTTGCCTATTTGCGGCTTTATGATGCCGGTATTGTAGAGCGCATGTCTAATTCTTAGAATAACCGAATACAACATGCCGACCGGCTTCAACCACTTTCTTCCCCTGAACATGTGGCGAAGATAGAGGACTTGTCAAATGAACATGTATCTTATTTATGATGAATTGATTTACAATTTGCACTTGCACTTTTGCTTTGTGTATTTTGCAGCCATGCTTTTGAAAGAAATTGTATCGGCATTGGAGGAATTTGCCCCTCCATCGCTTCAGGAGAGTTATGACAACAGCGGCTTGCTCGTGGGCGATTCTGCTCAAACCATTACGGGTGTTTTGTTTTGTCTGGACAGTACCGAGGAGATTATTGACGAGGCAGTAGCGAAAGGTTACAACCTGGTCGTTGCGCATCATCCTATCATTTTCAGTGGATTAAAACGAATTACAGGAAAGAACTACATCGAGCGTACCGTGCTGAAGGCCATTCGAATGGGGGTTGCGATTTATGCAATTCATACAAACCTGGATAATGTAAAGCATGGGGTGAATAAAAAGATAGCCGATAAGCTGGGATTGAGTGGCTTACGCGTGTTGGTCCCCCGTCGAAATGAACTATTGAAGCTGGAGGTTTTTGTCCCGATCGACAACCTCGAGGTGGTGCGCACGGCTATTTTCCAAGCAGGTGGCGGCCATATTGGTAACTACGATGAATGCAGTTTTACCCTGCAAGGGCAAGGAACGTTCAGGCCCATGGAGGGCGCTAACCCCACACTTGGGTCCACGGGGGTGCGTCATTCTGAATCGGAATATGTATTGAGTTTTGTGGTTCCAACATGGCTCAGGGGAAGAGTGCATCATGCCATGGTACAAGCTCATCCCTATGAAGAGGTTGCTCATCAATGGATTACGCTCCAGAATACCCTGCAGGATGTTGGCAGTGGTATGATCGGTGAGTTGTCTGAGCCTATGGAAATCAATGCTTTCATGAAGATGCTCAAGGGTACCATGAAAGTGTCGGTCATTAGGCATACACGCTTTGTAAATCAGACGGTTAAGCGCGTGGCCGTGTGTGGCGGAAGTGGCAGTTTTTTATTGGGTGATGCCATTGGAGCAGGCGCAGATGTGTTTGTGACGGCCGATTTCAAATACCACCAGTTTTTTGATGCCGATGGTAGAGTGGTAATTGCCGATATCGGACATTTTGAAAGCGAACAGTTTACAATTGAGTTGTTGGGTGATTGGTTTAAGCAAAAATTCCCTACTTTCGCGTCCCATTTAACAGCGATTGACACCAATCCTGTTTTTTATATGTAACCACGATGGCTAAAAAACCAGTAAAAGCCCCGGCAAAAAAGACTCCCGCGAAAAAGGCGGTGAAGGCTCCTGTTGCCAAGGCGAAAAAGACGGTGAAGCCGGCCAAGTCCGGCAAGGTGGTGAAGGCTGCAACGAAATCGAAGGCCGCTGCAAAGCCGGCTAAGAAGGCAGCTAAACCTGTTGTGGCAAAGAAGCCAGTTAAGCCGATAGTAAAAAAGAAGGTAGTTGCTAAAGCAACGCCCAAGAAAAATAGCAAGCCGGCCAAGACGATTGCCAAGGCAGTCAAAAAGGCTGTCAGCAAGAAAGTTACCTCCAAGCCAATAGCGAAGAAGGTAGCTAAGCCTGCGGCAAAAAAGGTTGTAAAACCTGTAGCAAAGAAGGTCGTTAAGCCCGTTGCTAAGCCGGTTGCTAAAAAAGCGGTTAAGCCTGTTGCCAAACAGCCTGTCAAGAAGGTTGTTAAGCCCGCTGCGAAGCCGGTAGCTAAAAAGATTGAAAAGCCTGCAACCAAAAAGGTTGAGAAGCCTGTAACTAAAAAGGTTGAGAAGCCAGTAACTAAAAAGGTTGAGAAGCCAGTTGAAAAGGCAGTGAATGCGAAGCCGGTCTCAGCAAAGGCTGCGCCTTTGGAAAAGAAGGCTGCAGTTGAACCGGTGAAAGCCCCACCTGCCAAGGCCGCTAAATCTGCGAGTGCCAAGGAAGAGTTGTTTAAGCCGAGTTTTCCGGCAATTGATTTAGACTCAACACGTCCACTTCGTCCGCGTGTGCCTGCACCTGCGGCCGACGCACCGGTAAAGCCTGTTGCTAATCCGATTTACGTTCCGCCAGCACCCGATGGCAAGCCGGGAATTAAGTTTGCCCCCATTGCGATAATTGAAAAACCCAAAGAAAAATCCATAAAAAGCGAAGAGGAAGATATGAGTTCAAAAACAGCACCCAGGTTGGCTTTCGCAGAACGCGACGACAAAAAAGGTATCAGCGTTGAAGCAAAATTGCGCGCGTTGTATGCCATCCAATTGATTGATTCGCGCATCGACAAAATCCACGCAATGCGTGGAGAATTGCCGTTGGAAGTGGAAGATCTTGAGGACGATGTGGCTGGACTCGAGGCTCGTTTGGGGAACTTGACCCAAGACGTCAAGAACTTCAACGAGGAAATCAGCGGTAAAAAGAACGGCATTAAAAACTCAGAGGCTCTGATCACTAAATACAAAGAGCAGCTTAACAACGTAAAGAACAACCGCGAATACGACTCGTTGAACAAGGAAATTGAATTCCAGGAATTGGAAATTCAGTTACATAACAAGCGCATCAAGGAATTTGAAATGACGTTGCGCACGAAAGAGGAATTGCTTACGACTACTGAGGTGAAGCTACAGGAGCGCAAGAATGACCTGAAGCTCAAGCGTGCTGAACTCGATGATATTGTTGCATCCACTGAGAAGGAAGAACAGATTTTGCGCAAGAAAAGCGATGAGGCGAAAAAGCTTATCGAAGAACGTTTGCTCAATGCTTACGAGCGTATTCGTTCCGGCGCACCCAACGGAATGGCTGTGGTGCCAATTGAGCGCGAGGCTTCAGCGGGTTCGTTTATTCAACTCCCACCTCAAAAGCAATTGGACGTTGCAAGCCGCAAGCGTGTAATGGTCGATGAGCACAGCGGACGTATCCTTGTGGATGCTGAACTCGCTGTTGAAGAGCAGAACCGTATGGATGAGGAATTGGCGAAAGCTCTGAAATAATAGAACTCACTCAGAAAAATAAATAGCCCTGCAATCGCGGGGCTTTTTTTATGCATTTTTCCGAGCCGTGTCTTCGAAAGAACTATTGCCCAGTTTACTCTCAACCCAGGTCTGAAAATCAAAATATCTCAACAGTGCTTTGCATTCGTCGTGCACTGCGAGTCGATTGAGTTTGTCGCGGAAGTCGAGCATTTGTTCTTTTCGCTCGCGCTCGCTTCTTAAACGTATCAGTTTTTTGAATTGGTCGAGAATGAGTTTCTCTATGTCGAAGTCACGCATCCGCTTTTGCAGATAGCGTGATGTTGATTTTATAGTATACTCTAACAGATCTGAATTGCCCAATTCGTAATGAACAACAATATTGAACAGGCGAGCGTAGCCATACAAATCTTGGCGCAGATCATTTTCGTTGTCGTTGATTACACGATTTAGCCAATGAAGGGCCTTTGCATATTGACCTGCTCCGAAAAACAAATAGGCCGTGTAGTAATACATGCGCAGCGTCACTTCTTTGTGAAGATTCGATTCGTTACTCTTCAGCCCTTCCAGTTTTTCTGACATAATGGTCACCCCTTCACTGAAACGTCCTCGGTAGATATACTTTTTTAGCTGGCTTAGTACTATTTCGGTGTCTATCCGTGCGATGGAGTCTGGAGTATCGAAACCTTCATGCTCGCGGATAAGTTGAAGTTCTTTAAGAGTGTTGTCGGCTTCCTCGAAGCTTAATAATTCGAGCTGGCATTGCACGATTTGCGATAGCGTGCGGATGTAGCGCTTAGCTAAGTCGGCTTTTAAGTCGGGGTGGGTATCCAGAATCGACTTAACGCGCAGATATTTTTCAAGGGCCACTTCGGTATTTCCCTTGGCCACATTGCAAAAGCCTTGCGTGTAGTAACAAATTGTAGCCGCTCGGTTCGATAGTGCCGTGTTTTTACCGGTAATGAGCGGGTGTTCAACTATTTCATTAATAATGGCTGTGTTCTCTTCTGTTCTGCTGTAGCCGCCGCTGCGGAATACGAAGTTTATTTTTGAATAGAGAACGTGATAAGCCGTAAGGTTTTGTAACTTGTTGAGCACCTCTTGCTCTTCCCTTATCAAAGCATCCAAATCACCGAACTCACCGTTTTCAAAAGACTCCTCCAATAGTGTCTTTTCCCAGGAAATCAGTTCAAACAGGTAGTAAAACTTCTCGTATCGAATGGCAGTTCTTTTTGCTCTTTCCAGAAATTTATTACATTCTTCAAAAAGTCCTTTGTTGTAGAGGATTTCAATATTCTTGATTTCTTGCTTTAATGAACTGGCAATGGATGTTTCGCTGTAATAACTACGCAGCGACTTTAAAATGAGCTTATACAGGTGATTCTTTTCTGAGGGAAGGTGCTTGATGAATTTCTCGCCTTTGAAGGTTTTTTTGACCAACTCCTCATCGTAGTTGTCCATCTTCTCGATGAGATCGAACAAGCGTATATAATTTTTATCTCCGCTTTGAAGTGAACTCTGAAGTTTGAAAAATCGTTTCTCGCTTTTCGTTAATGTGCGAATTAGATCAAAAAGTTCGCTGCTGGGTTTCATACATCGGCTGATAGTGTAGTTGTTGGCAGGAGATATACCATCTAGCGTTTATACACCCTACCTGGGGTATGCATAGCAATGTCTTACTTTTGATGCATGAGGTTGCTTCTGGTCCTAATCTTTTTTTTGAACGCAATGCATTGGGTTGCTCAAATGCCTGCATGCCGTTCTTCCCGCAAACACATTCCTTTAAGAGGCGGCGGCGGAGCTACCGACCCTGCCAACATGCGCAGCGATACACTCGATGTGTTGCACTACGATCTTTCCATTAACATGCGCGAGATGTCTAGTGCCCAACTCTCGGCGGTATGCCGCATCGATTTGGTGAGTCGCATGGATGAAGTTGGAACGCTACACCTCGATTTGAAAAGTTTGATTGTTGATAGCGTGTATTCCCAAGAGGGTAATCTCGCTTATACGCAAGCAGGGGAGTCGCTTTGGATTCAGTTGCAGCAGCCATTGCAAACGGGAGATACAACTCAGGTATGGGTGGCTTATCACGGTCAGCCTGCGCAAGATGCTTCATGGGGAGGGTTTTATTTCGCGTCGGGCTATGCATTCAATTTGGGAGTGGGGTTTGATGCGGTTCCCCACAATTTCGGACGTGTTTGGTTTCCATGCTTCGATAATTTCGTGGAGCGCAGCTCGTATAGTTTTCATGTGCTTACAACCGCAGTAAAGCAGGCCTATTGCAGCGGTATTCGCACCGGATTGGAATCCATAGGCGAGGACTCGTTGCTCACGCATTGGGAATTGCAGGAGTCGATACCTTCCTACCTCGCAGGAATGGCGGTGGCGTCGTATGCGCATGTTGAGCAGGAATACCAGAGTATTTCAGGCACAACCATTCCTATGTGGTTAATAGCCGCTCCGTCGGATACGACCAACATGAAGCTGAGTTTTACCCACCTCGACGAAGCCATGGCTGCTTTCGAGAATCGATTCGGTGCCTACCGATGGTCGAAGGTAGGTTTCAGTGCGGTGCCCTTCAATGCAGGGGCCATGGAACACGCAACCAATATCGCTTATCCGCGCTCTACTCTCGACGGCACAACCACCTACGAAACGCTGATGGCACATGAGCTTTCGCATCACTGGTGGGGCGACCTGGTAACCTGTGAAACTGCGGGAGACATGTGGTTGAATGAAGGATGGGCGAGCTTCTGCGAAATGCTCTTCACGGAAGCACTCTATGGCAGTGAAGCATATGTGGATGCTGTGCGTGATAATCATAAGGATGTTTTACTCTATGCCCATCGAAACGATGGTGGACGCTATGCTGTTTCGGGGATTCCGATGAACATCACCTACGGCGATCATGTATACAACAAAGGAGCAGACATAGCACGCACGTTGCGCAGCTATATGGGCGATGACGATTTCTTTGAAGCTTGCTCTGCTTGGATGACAGAACGTTCTTATACCCATGCCAGTAGCGCCGACTTGCGCGATTTCTTTCAAAACTACACTGAGGCCAACCTGACGTACTTTTTTGATCAATGGGTTTTTGCTCCCGGGTTTCCGGAGTTTCGAATTCAATCGTTGAGCTCAGGTGTCACGGGGTTGTGGGATGTAAACATTCAGCAATTCAGTCATTACAACAATCTACTCATGCAAGAGGTGCCGCTCGAGATTACGTTTCTGGATGAGAACCTCAACCGCACCTCCACAAATGTTCTAGTGAGCGGAGCCAACACGTGGGTTAGTGTTCAACTTCCCGATGGGTTTGCGCCTGTGCATGCTTTTCTGAACGGAAACGATCAGCTGGCGCTTGCTGTGTTGGCCGAAGAACGAATCATTGATAACAACGGCCCGAACGATTGTGATTATGCAGAGATGGATATTGTCGTGTCTGATTTACCTGAGTCAGATACCGTGTTTGTTCGCGTTGAAAATCACTGGGCGCAAGCCGATGAGTCGCTGGTGCAAGGCGAATATTATATTTCCCCCGATCGCTGGTGGAATGTTTTCCGAAGCGGAGATACCGGAGTGTTGAATGCCACAATTCGTTACTACGGCGATTCTACTCAATCGCGCTATTTCGATCCAATGTTTTTCGACTACCTCGAAACATTTGGATATACGGAAGACAGTATTGTATTGCTTTATCGATCAAATCCGCTCGAGAATTGGTCCCTCTTCAGTGACTACGAATTAATCACCACCCCTGCGGCCGATAACTGGCAAGGTCGCATCAAGATAGGCAATTTGCTTAGTGGCCAGTATACGTGGGCTGTTCCCAATTCACCTTTGTTGCATCCTGAGGTTGTTTCCGATGGGATTAAGATCTACACTTCTTCCGGCAAACTGCACGGCTACGGATTGGATGCTTTAGGCACCGTGTCAATTACGGATAATTCCGGACGCACCGTTTATTCATCGGATTGCGAGTACCAGTTTACGATTGATACAACTTCTTGGGCAAAGGGAATTTATCATGTACACATTGGCTCCATGGTGATGAACATACTGTACACTTTTAAGGTTTACATACCATGAGTGCTTCACCTTTAACTCAAGCGAGCAGCCGACGTGAGTGGCTTTTTGTTTTTCTTGCAGGTTTCTTCATCACCAATGCGGTCACCGCCGAGCTCATCAGTAACAAGCTTATTGATGTTCCGATTTCTTTTGATTTCATGGGGTTTTCCTTTGGTCCCTTTGTAACGGTCGTGGGTGTGTTGCCATGGCCGCTGGTTTTCATATGCACCGACCTTATCAACGAATTCTATGGCAAAAAGGCTATTCGCCGTTTGTCATGGATTACATCCATTTTGATTAGCTATTGCTTTGTGATGATGACGGTGGCGCTGGCCATTCCGGCAAACACTTCCATTTCACCGAATACAGCTACCGATTTGGAGTTTACCAAAGTATTTGGTCAAAGTCAATGGGTAATTGTGGGCAGCGTATGTGCCTTTATGTTCTCGCAGTTACTGGATGCAACGTTGTTTGCCTGGATTAAGCAGAAAACCGGCAATAGGCACATTTGGCTTCGAAGTACAGGAAGCACAGTAGTATCTCAGCTTTTCGATTCTTATATTGTAATCTACATTGGGTTTATTCTTCCCGGAGCATTACCTCTTTCCGCTTTTTGGGAAATAGCCCCCACCAATTATGCGTTGAAGTTGGTGATTGCCATTTTACTTACGCCCCTTATTTATTTAGGACATTATGCAGTGCGCAGGTATTTGGGCGAGCAGCATGTAGAGGAGCAGCATTTAGAAGCGAATACCCACGGAAAGTAAGACTCGCACAAGATGGTTCTTCATGCGCGTTTCTTCCACCAAGGCGGGATCATACATGTAATAGCTGCTCGCTACGGTCTGGCTTGAAAGTGCCAGGTCTGCAAACAAATGATCATCTCTGTAGCCAATTCCCGTCGACCAACCCTGTGTGGGTGAGTTCTCGCTGAGGGCTTCATCACTCAAAGGACTTTGTTGCAAACTATACCCGGCACGCACATAGTACGTGCTGTGTACACGACCTTCTATTCCAATCCGTAGTTGATTGCTTCGGCGAAATAGAGTGTTGAATAGATCATTTTCCGTTTTGTAGTCGTATGTGTTATCGTCAGTTCCGCTCATGCGCACTGAACGGAAATCACTTTGTGCCCAGTCTATGCTAATTATGCCTAGTTTGCCGATGATTGCCGAGGCGCCAAGTGTCCATTGCGATGGACTTCGTAAAATGTAATCGGCAATCAATTCGGGAGAGTTTGAGTAATAGCTCAGTGTATCGACCTTGGATGATGCCGAGGTGGAGTAGTAGTCTTGGAAATAGGTGATTGTTCTCGTTTGATAGGCTGCTGATATTTTTACACGTTCGTGAACACGATAAATGGCGCCGAGTCGTGCGTTGAACCCTGTGCCGAACGTGCTGAGGTCTTCATCGTATGAGAGACTTCTGACTCTGTTTTCATCAGGGTATTTTTCCGAATAGGTGCTTAGCTCGGAAAAGTAGACGCCCGTAATACCTCCCGTAGCACCGAAGTATAGGTTATCGCCATACTGCATGGCTATACCAACGGTTGTTTCGTTTTGACGTCCTTCGCGTTGCACTCGTTTGCGTTGGGTGGCTTCACCTTCTGTGGCTGCTATGTAGGTTGTTTCAGAAGGATCGTTGGGGTCGGGATCGATTCCGTAAACTTCATAGGCTAAACCTGCACCGAAGGGATAGGTGTTGTATAGTTCATCGGGGGTAATACCTCCTGCCTGCCAAGCAAATTGTTGCATGAGTGAGGATGGAGCCTTGCCTTCGATGGCGAAGTTTTCGTAGAAATTTTGCGTCTTCGAATAAGCTAAACCGTAGCTCACGTTGAGAATTCGCGGTGAGCGTGGTCTGCGAACAGCCACAAAGGATGCGTTTCCTATCGATAACTTGGATTCTAAATTTTTGTTGGCTTCTCCCCTGTAGCTTGTTTCGCTGGTATTGTTGTCTTGGGATAGGGCCATTTCCATACTACTTCGCTTGTATAGGGCCAGCCCGGCCGGATTCGTATAGAAGTTGCTGATGTCGGCACCCACGCTGCTATAGGCTCCGGCCATTCCCAAACTGCGTGCGCTCCAGCCCGGAGCAGACGAAGAGTAGCGAAGCGCTTCAATTTCGCCTTGCGCGTGAACTATGGAGCTGCAAAGAATGCAAGTCCAGAGTATCAGATGAATTCGCGCGGAAATCATAGGGCAGTCTATTTTTTGCGCGGACTGTTTGAGGATCCACCTGTGCTTCTGGATGGGGCAGGAGAAGAAGAACTGCCCGCGCTGCGTGAAGGACTCGTTTCGCTTCGCGATGGACTTGAATCACTGCGTGTCGATGAACGAGTGGGTGTTTCTGAACGAGAGCGTGAAGGTGTTTCTGTGCGCGGACGTGAAGGTGTTTCTTTCGAAGGAGTCGGTTTATATTCTCTAACCGGACGGTCGGTGCGCGGCGTTGCGGGACGTCCTGAATCCTTCCTTGGCGCATTGTAATCAAATCTATCGCGTGTGGGAGCTATTTCGCGCGGCTTGGTGAGGCCCGGCTTCGCAATCGCACGATCGCGGACAGGTTTAGTGGGTGTATAGGTTGGACGACCATCTAATGGCTTCGACGTGTTAGTGGGTCGAATAACCGAAGGCTTCGAAGGTTTACTTTCACTTATGGGTTTCGTTTGGCCTATGTTAGATGCGGAGGGCTTGTTACTTGTTTCCAGAGTGTTTACATAGCTGTGATGCTCGTGCTTGGTGCCGTTGTAAAAGAGCCCACTGCTGTAAGAGGAATTTGTAGCGCTGATGGTTGTAAGAGGGTTGCGAGGACCATGTATTGTGATTGAACCTCCGTTGCTCTCGTTGTTACCCGTGCTTGAATAATTGTAAGGACTATACCACGGGTTGTATGCCCAGCCGTTATAATAATTGGGCATGTAATAGGGCGTATACCACGAGTTGTATGGGTTGTAACCAAACGAAGAAGCGCAATAGGGATTGTAGAAAGAATTGTAACCGTAAATAAATGTGTAATTGCTGTAATATCCTGAGTAGGGGTTCCAACCTACGCTCGGCATCATGTACGGATTGCAGTTCCAATGGCTTCCGTAGTTATAATTCCCGAATCCTGAACCAAATGAATTACCGCAGGTATTGTATCCCGAGTTCCAGGGATCGGCTGACCAATTGTTGTAATTCGAGTTGGTTGAATAAGAGGGGGAATAAGAATAGTTGGGATCGTAGTAGTCATCGCTTGAGGAAGCCGCGGATGCGCTATCCGAAGATGTTGCCATTTGCGCTTCATCGTCGACCAAAGCAAAATCCGCGATATAGGTGTCGCTAGAAGTATAGTAAGCATCGTCGCTTTCGTAGGCGCCTACGGTGGCATAACGACTTCTTGTGCATGATGAGAGAGCTGCTGTGAGCACCATTAAGATAAGTAGGCGAGTTTTCATGGCAGTTGGTTTTTTCTCCTGACATCAAACATAGTGCAAAGTTCAATCGACTTGTGGTTTTTACTTGCAGGACTAATAAGGGTCATGTGTGCTGAAATGAAACAGGACGCGGGCAATGGCTATCGGTGTATTAAATTCGCGAACTCAATTTTTAACAAACGAAGCTATGGCTGATAAGTTAACGCCCCGGGCAACCGATTACTCCAAGTGGTACAATGAACTGGTTATTAATGCTGATCTTGCAGAGCACAGTGCTGTGCGTGGATGTATGGTCATCAAGCCCTATGGCTTCGCTATTTGGGAGAAGATGCGTGATGCGTTGGACAAGATGTTTAAAGACACGGGGCACGTGAATGCATACTTCCCATTGTTTGTTCCCAAGAGCTTTTTGGAGAAGGAAGAAGGCCATGCCGAAGGTTTTGCCAAAGAGTGTGCAGTGGTAACTCACTACCGCTTGAAGGTGGATCCAAACGAAAAAGGCAAGTTGATGGTGGATCCCGATTCGAAGTTGGAAGAGGAGTTGATTGTTCGCCCGACAAGTGAAGCCATCATTTGGAATACCTACAAGGGCTGGATTCAGAGCTACCGCGATCTGCCTATTTTGGTAAATCAGTGGGCGAATGTGGTGCGTTGGGAAATGCGAACCCGTTTGTTTTTGCGTACAGCAGAATTTTTGTGGCAAGAGGGCCACACCGCGCATGCCACTGCGCAGGAGGCGATTGAAGAGACACGCAAGATGCTCGATGTATATGCAGAATTTGCAGAGAAGTGGATGGCGTTGCCGGTTATCAAAGGAAGCAAAACCGAGAGCGAACGATTTGCAGGGGCCTTGGATACCATGTGCATTGAGGCATTGATGCAAGATGGTAAGGCTTTGCAAGCCGGAACTTCACACTTCCTCGGGCAGAATTTCGCCAAGGCATTTGACGTGAAGTTCACTTCTAAGGAAGGCGTGCTCGACTACGTGTGGGCGACCTCGTGGGGAGTTTCTACTCGTTTGATGGGTGCTTTGGTGATGGCACATAGCGATGATCAAGGTTTGCGCTTACCGCCGATGTTGGCGCCGATACAAGTGGTGATTGTGCCTATCTATAAGGGCGAAGAGCAACTGGCAACGATAGGAGAGAAGGTTAAGCCACTAATTCACGAATTGAAAGGGCGTGGTATTACAGTGAAATTTGACGACGACGATACCAAGCGCAGTGGTTGGAAGTTCGCAGAATATGAATTGAAGGGTGTGCCAGTGCGTTTGGCTATGGGTCCGAAGGATCTCGAAAACGGTACGGTGGAAATCGCCCGTCGTGATAACGGCACGAAGGAGACTGTTCCATTCGAAGGCATTGCCGACCGCATTCAACAACTCATGATCGACATCCAAGACAACTTGTTTGCGCAGGCCATGGGATACCGCGAAGAGCACATAACTCGCGTCGATTCATACGAGGACTTCAAGAAGCAGCTCGATGAGAAGGGTGGATTCTTCCTTGCCCATTGGGACGGATCGAAAGAAACCGAAGAACGCGTGAAGGATGAAACCAAGGCTACTATTCGCTGCATACCTTTTGGCATGGGCGAAGAAGAAGGCGTGTGCATGGTGTCAGGCAAGCCTTCGAAGCAGAGGGTGTTGTTTGCGAGGGCGTATTGATTCAGCGAGAGAAATACTATACCATAAATCCATCGATTCATGAAGAGATCATTCGTTTTGTTTGTATTCATGACGCTTTGCTGTGTGATATCGTTTGCACAGGCCCCCAGTCGTGTTTAATATAAGGCGGGGATTAGAAATAGTTCCCATCAGGTTGTTGCTAACCAGCTTATCGGAGTAATAATTTCAATACTACAGGGCAGTACCTCAGGTGCCAACCTGTATTCAGAGACCCATCAAGTGACTTCCAATACCGCGGGTGTAATGACTCTCGAGGTAGGAGGAGGAACACCCGTTTCAGGCAGTTTTGCCGCGATTGATTGGTCGCTCGGTCCCTATTTCGTGCAGTCTGAAATCGACCAGAATGGCGGCACCGATTACACAATATCACTTACAGCGCAACTATTAAGTGTGCCTTATGCGCTCTACGCGGAAAACTCCGGAAGTTCTATCCCAGGTCCAGTAGGTCCAGCTGGTCCGCAAGGGCCCGCAGGTGCTCAGGGATTGACTGGGCCTCAGGGTCCGCAAGGTCCTGCCGGGGCGCAGGGTGCTCAGGGTGTAACCGGTGCACAAGGACCTGCCGGGCCGCAAGGTTTGCAAGGGCCTGCGGGTGCTCCGGGTGCGACGGCAACCTTTAGTGTATCTGCAGTGGGTGATACGCTTTTTTTGGGCGGCGACCAGTATTTGATTGTTCCGGGAATAAGCGCAGCCAATCCCACCGGTGTGGGCCAAAATATCACTGATGCACAAGGAAATTCATACGCTGTTGTCACTATAGGAACACAAACGTGGATGGCGGAAAATCTGCGTTCGAATGTGTATTGTAATGGCGACCCTATTCCACAGATATCCAACGTCGATAACTGGAATACGGCTACCACACCGGGTTATACGATTTATAATAGCTCTTTATACAACGACACGATTTTCGGTAAACTATACAATTGGTTCGCAATGTCCGATGCGAGAAATATCTGTCCATGCGGATGGCACGTACCCACTGATCAAGAGTTTACGACGCTCACCGATTTTTTGGGAACGGAGGGTGCTGCAGGAGGGAAGATGAAGAGCACGGGTATTTTGCAGGATGAAACAGGACTTTGGGATACAGCGAATTTCGGCGCCACCAACGAGAGTGGTTTCACCGCATTGCCTGGCGGAGGAAGAACCAGTGGGGGAGCTTATGCCAACTTGTATCAATCGGCTTGGTTTGGTGTTGGCGACGAGTATTCACCCACGCAATTTTGGAGACGCGTACTCATCAATTTTTCTTCGGGAGTAACACGCGATACCGTCAATAAAAAGACGGGGACCTCGGTGCGGTGTGTGCAGGATTGATGGGTTGTATAGACTCGTTGTGAAAAGTTGAAGCCTGAATCTGTCCGGCTGTTATTCTCCAAATACTGGCGATAGTGTCGAATTCCTTTATACCAACGATACATTAGTGTTCTATGATCAAAGACCATCATTACAAGTCGACTGTTCGGTGGACAGGGAATAAAGGTGCAGGAACAGATGGCTATACTGGTTACGAGAGAAGCCATCAAATAAGTATAGAAAAC